>WGSQ01000030.1 GCA_014871605.1 Collinsella sp.
AAACGAAAGGGCGCTGACCTTCTGGTCGCGCCCTTGAAGTTGAACGTCAGATTGTACAGGTGCGGCCCGCGCAGCGTCGAGCCGTTACGGCGTTTGGTAAAACCGCGTAACTAAATCCGTTCCGCGATCTCGTGGATGAGGTAATCGGTCTTTTCCCAGCCTAGGCACGGGTCGGTGATGGACTTGCCAAAGACGCCGCCATCGACCGGCTGGTTACCGTCCTCCAGGTAGGACTCGATCATAAAGCCCTTGACCAGCTTGGAGATGGACTCGTTGCGGCGGCAGCTGTCGAGCACTTCCTTGCAAATGCGATACTGCTCCAGCGGACGCTTACCCGAGTTGTCGTGGTTGCAGTCGATGACCGCCGCCGGGTTGGCGTAGCCGGCGTGCTCGGTATAGCGCTCGGCCAGGCGCTCCAGGTGCTCGTAGTGGTAGTTGGGGTAGGTGCGGCCATCGAGGCCGATGTAGCCGCGCATGACAGCGTGCGCAAGCGGGTTGCCATCGCACTCGACTTCCCAGTTACGGAAGATAAAGCTCTGGTGGGCCTGGGCGGCGTAAATAGAGTTGAGCATGACGGTGGTGGAACCGGCGGTGGGGTTCTTCATGCCCACAGGCACCGAAATACCGCTCGACACCAGGCGATGCTCCTGGTTTTCGACCGAGCGTGCGCCCACGGCCACATAGCTCAGCAGGTCAACGAGGTACTGGTAGTTGGACGGATAGAGCATCTCGTCGGCGGTGAAGAAGCCTGTTTCCTTAATAACGCGCAGGTGCATATGGCGGATGGCCTTGACGCCCTCGAGCAGGTCGTCGGGAGCCTCGGGGTTGGGGTTGTGCAGCAGGCCCTTGTAGCCGGTGCCCTTGGTGCGCGGCTTATTGGTGTAGACGCGCGGAATGATGATGAGCTTGTCCTTGACCTCCTCGGCGGTCTTGGCCAGTCGGTTCATGTACTCGAGGACCGAATCCTCGCGGTCGGCAGAGCACGGGCCGATGATGAGCACCTTGCGTGCGTCCTCGCCGGTAAAGACTTTGGCGACCTCGGCGTCAAATGCCTGCTTTTTGGCGGTAAGCTCGGCAGAAAGCGGCATTTCCTCGCGGATCTCCATGGGGATCGGCAGCCTGCGTTTGAATTCCATGGCCATAGGGGCCTCCTCAATCTATAGAAAGAGCAATAAGCGTATTGTCGAGTGTTCGGCATTATCCGCTGTCGCACGCTAAAGTGCAAGCCCTTGCCACCCCGAAACCTGCCAAAAGGGACAGGTTTATTTTGGCAGGTTTTATATGGGTAAACGTTGGCGCTCACCAGGATGGGATGACGCCGTGAGGGACCCTAAGCCTGCCGCCGATTCCCCGGGGAGTACCCAGTGGGCAAAAAATGCCAAATATGAGTACTGTTGCTAACCTAGTAACATATCCGTCTAGCGAGATAATAGACAAAGTGATTAATATGTTCATTAACGTTGGCAGACGGAAGCCTGCTAACGGGCGTTTTATTAATTTGAAGGCGTATAGAGGCCGCAAAGAGGTCGTTTGAGGCGGTTTTGGCTGTTACTAAAAAGGTGACAGTACTCATATTTGCTATTTTTTGCCCACAGGGTTTGGAAGGGGCTGTCAATCAGGTCCCAGGGGAGGCGGCTCAAGGGCCGCAGAACAAAAACGGGGGCGCAGGTTGTCCTGCGCCCCCGTTCTCGGGCGTTATTCGTTCCCTGCGGCAGAATTTACGCCGCCTCGTCGAACTGCGAGTTGTACAGGTCGGCGTAGAAGCCGCCTTGGGCGAGCAGCTCATCGTGCGTGCCCTTCTCGACAATGTCGCCGTCGCGAATTACCAAGATCACGTCGGCGTTGCGGATCGTGGACAGGCGGTGCGCGATGACAAAGCTGGTACGGCCCTGCATCAGCGCATCCATGGCGCGCTGAATGAGCTCCTCGGTACGGGTATCGACGTTGGAGGTCGCCTCGTCCAGAATCAGCGCCGGGCGGTCGGCCAAAATGGCACGGGCGATGGTCACGAGCTGGCGCTGACCCTGCGACAGGTTGGTGCCCTCCTCGTTAATCATAAAGTCGTAGCCGCCGGCGAGCGTATGGATAAAGTGGTCGCATCGTGCGGCGCGCGCGGCGGCTTCGACCTCGGCATCGCTCGCGTCGGGGCGTCCGTAGCGGATGTTCTCGCGGATCGTGCCGTTAAACAGCCAGGTATCCTGCAGCACCATGGCAAACTCGCCGCGAAGTGCCGCGCGGTCCCAGTCTCGCACGTCGACGCCCTCGACGCGCAGCGAGCCGCCGTCCACATCGTAGAAGCGCTGCAGCAGCTTGATGAGCGTGGTCTTGCCGGCGCCGGTGGGGCCGACGATGGCAATGGTCTGGCCGGGCTGCGCCTCGCAGCTAAAGTCGTGGATGATGGTCTTGTCGGGCGTGTAGCCAAACTTGACATGGTCAAACTCCACGTGGCCAGGGCGCTTTTCGGGAATCTGCGCGTCGGCCTTCTGCTCCTCCTCGGGCGCGGCCAGGAACTCAAAGACGCGCTCGGTGGCAGCGGCCATCGACTGCATCGTGTTGCTCACGTTGCCCAGCTGCTGCACCGGCTGCGTAAAGTTGCGCACGTACTGGATAAAGCTCTGGATGTCGCCGGGCGTGGCATTGCCGGTCAGCGCGAGCTGTGCGCCCACCACGACGACACCCACGTATCCCATGTTGCCCACCAGGCTCATAAGCGGCATCATCAGGCCCGACAGGAACTGCGAACGCCAGCCACTAATAAAGAGACGGTCGTTTTGACGGTCGAACTCCTCGATCGAAGCCTCGGCGCGGTCGAACACCTGAATGACGTTCTGGCCGGCAAAATCCTCCTCGATAATGCCGTTGACGGTGCCCAGGACCTGCTGCTGCTCGCGGAAGTACGGCTGCGAGAAGTGAATCATTACGGTCAAGATAATCGCGGCGGCCGGCAGCGTGAGCACGGTGACGCCGGTAAGCGGCAGGCTGATCGAAAGCATCATGACGAGCACGCCGATAATCTGCGTCACCGACGTGATGAGCTGCGTCACGCTCTGGTTGAGCGACTGGCCGAGCGTATCGACGTCGTTGGTGATGCGGCTGAGCACATCGCCCTTGCTGTGACCGTTAAAGTAGCTCATCGGCACGACGGCAATCTTGGCGGCGATCTCCTTGCGCATGCGGTAGCAAATCTTTTGCGTGACGCCGGTCATGAGCCAGCCCTGGATGAGGCTGCAGATAGAGCTCGCCAGGTACAGGCAGAGCAAAAAGCCGAGCGTCTTGGCGATCCAGTTAAAGTCGACATCGCCGGTACCGTTGACTTTGGCAACCAGGCCCTCAAACAGCTTGGTCGTAACCTGGCCGAGCACCTTGGGCCCCACAATGTTAAAGATGACCGAGCACACGGCAAAGGCGACGGCGGCAAACACGGCAATCTTGTGCTGGCCGATATAGCCGAGCAGCTGCCTCATGGTGCCCTTAAAGTCCTTGGCCTTTTCGCCGCGACGCATGCCGCCCATGCGGCCCATGGGTCCACGCTGACGGGTGGGCTTGGGAATTTGGGTCTTGGTCTCGTCTGCCATTAGCGCTCGCCTCCTTCCATAACGGCTGCAATTTCTTCTTGGGTAATCCCCAGCTCCTCGGCGGAAAGCTGCGACTGTGCGATTTCCAGGTACGCCGGGCAGCTGCGCAGTAGCTCCTTGTGCGTGCCGGTGCCCACTACGTGACCGTCGTCGAGTACGATGATCTGGTCGGCGTGCATGATGGTCGCGATGCGTTGTGCCACGACCACGAGTGCGGCGTCGGTGACGTTTTTGGCCAGCTCCTCGCGCAGGCGCGCGTCGGTCTTGTAGTCAAGCGCACTAAACGAGTCATCAAACACCACGACCTCGGGCTTTTTGGCCAGGGCGCGGGCGATGGCCAGGCGCTGGCGCTGACCGCCCGAGACATTGGAGCCGCCCTGGCTGATGGGGGAGTCGTAGCCGCCCTCGCGCTCGGCGATAAAGTCCTCGGCCTGGGCGATGCGTGCCGCCCGGTACATGTCCTCGTCGCTCACCATGTCGCCGGCAAACTTAAGGTTGCTCTCGACGGTGCCCGAGAACAGGCGTCCCTGCTGCGGGATATAGCCAATGCGGCGGCGTAGCTCGGAAAGGGTCATATCGCGCACATCGATGCCGTCGAGCGAAATGCTGCCGCCCGTGACGTCGTACAGGCGCGGAATCAGCTGCACAAGTGTGGACTTGCCCGAGCCCGTGGAACCAATGATGCCGAGCATCTGACCGGCGTGCGTGGTGAAGTTTACGCCGCTGATGACGTCGGCGCGGGCATCGGGATACTGGAAGCTCACGTCGCGGAAGGTGAGCTCACCGCGCGGCGCGCTGGCCGCGGGCAGTTTGGGCGAGACAGGGTCGTTGATGCTGGTGGGGCAAGTGATGACCTCTTCCACGCGCTCGGCTGCGACCTCGGCGCGGGGCAGGATAACCGAAACCATGGTGAGGATCATAAACGCCATGACGATTTGCATGGTGTAGGAGATAAACGCCATCATGTTGCCGACCTGCATCACGCCGTCGGACACGCCCTGCGCGCCAAACCAGACGATAAGTACGGTGATGCAGTTCATGACGAGCATCATGAGCGGCATCATAAAGCTCATGGCGCGGTTGGTGTAGAGCTGCGTGGTCATCAGGTCGAGTGATGCCTTGTCAAAACGTTCGAGCTCATGCTCCTCGCGGTTGAACGAGCGGATGGGCATAAGGCCGTCGAGCAGCTCGCGGGCGGTAAGGTTCACGCGGTCCACAAAGCTCTGCATCTTTTTGAACTTGGGCATGGTGAGGCCCATGAGCACGCCGACGACAGCCGAAACCGCGATGATGGCCACAGCGATGGTCCACTCCAGGCCGGTATGGTTGGCCAGGACGCGCATGACGGCGACGATGCCCATGACGGGAGCCATCAGGCACATGCGGATAAACAGGGTTGCGGCCATCTGGATCTGCTGAATATCGTTGGTGCAGCGGGTGATGAGCGAGGCCTGGCTAAACTTGCCCACCTCGGCCGGCGAGAAGTGCATAACCTTGTTGAAGGTCTCGCGGCGCAGGTCGCGGGCGATGGAGCAGGCGGTGCGCGAAGCCACGGCGCCGGTCAGGATGGTGGCGACCAGCGACACCAGACACAGACCAAACATCGTGGTCGCCATGCGGCCCAGGTAGGCGTTCTGCACGTCAGCGGGGTCGATGCCCTGTGCCTTGTACTCGTCCTGCACGTAGCTCACGGCGCGCTGGGTGACGATGGAGCCCGACATGGAGCCCATTTTGTCAGCCATATCGTTGGCTCCCTCGACGAGCTTGCCCTGATCGATAAGACCGCCTTCAACGCCTAGGCGCAGGCTCTTCATGGTGATCTTACCGCCGTCGGCGTCGATCTGCTTTTGCATGCTCTGCGCGGCTGCGGCCTTCTGCTGCATCTCGGCGAGCTGCTCGGGCGTCATCGCTGCCATCTGCTCGGGGGTGGGCATGGCCTGAGCGGCGCCGCCATCGCTTGCCTCGGTGGATGCGCCGGTCATGTCGCCCATGGAGTCGGCGTCAATGCCCTGGTTGAAGGCGAGCACGACGGTCTCAGGCAGGCTCATGATGTCGGCAATCTTGTCGCCGTCGCCGCGCTCCTCCTCGGTGCCCTTGTACGTTCGAATGCCGTTATTGTCCGCCTTACTAAACACGGCCTCCACAGCTTTGGCGTCCTTGGCGCTCATAAAGAGTTCGAGGTCGTCGAGCGATTCGGCGCGAATGGTGTCGGGCACGGGCGAGGCGATGCCGCCTTGCTGCACGCCCACGTCGACGATGTCGCTCATATAGGTAGGCAGCGCCAGATCGGCGTTGCAGCTGATTACGATAAGTACGATAGCTGCGAGCAGTGCCAGGACATGCTTTTTAAAGAGCTTGAGAATCCTCACTCGGCATCTCTCCTTTCTTGATTGTGGTCGATAATTTCGTTGGCACGCCTTAGAAGACGCACCATCTCTTGGGTATCTGTTTCGCCGAGCTGTTCGAGGAAAGCCGCGGTGCGGTCCTCGAATTCCCGGCGTTTGATTTCGAGATCCTGGAATCCCTTGTCGGTCACTATGACGTGTACGCGACGACGGTCGGTCTTTGAGTGCTCACGCTCAACCCAGCCCTTGGCTTCGAGAGCGCGTAGGATATTGGCAATGCGGGCGTTCGAGACCCAGGCGCGATCAGCGAGTTCGCTCGGCGTGAGCGAACCGCCAGCGAGCATAAGGGCGCGCATGACAGCCATCTCGCCGCTGAGAGCTTTGTCCACAAAGCGCGAAACGCGCTGGTGAATGCCGCCAAACTCGGTAAGGAGCTGACTCCCAAGCTCATGGAAATCGGTATCTTCCACCGAAAACCCCTAACACTAGAAACTATTTTCGGTGAAAGATGATACCCCTGCACGCGCGCCATATACGGTAGATTTTGGGACATGCCTAGAAAACTACCTTTAGGCGACCTCCGTACACCGTCGGTGCCAGTAAAGTTTGGGGCAGATCGTTAGGCATGTCCCAAAGCCTACTCAGAGGCACTTTACCCTGCTAAAGCTGGCATAACAGCTAGAGTGAACGTCGTACAAAGGCAAGGAAAAATACCAAACAAATCGGTGAACGGTAGTTGTTCGCGCTCGCATTTCCTGCGGATTTGTTAAAAACGCCCTAATGGTATAAAAAAAGAAACATATAACAGCCCTGATGAAGGGGGTAGCTATGTTATCCTTCTCAAACGGGTGAAATCTTGGGTTTTGGGTTGCAGTTCCAAGGTGGACAAACGTTTTTCCCTGTACCAACGTGTGGTGAAGAACGGAAGAAGCCGGTAGTGCAAGCCGATAATTCAAGAATTCAATAAGCAGCGGTGTGAGAGAGCGCCGCATTACACGTAACTAGGAGCGTGGTTACACAATGCAGGAGGCATGGGAAGGCTTCAAGGAAGGCATCTGGACGGGAGAGGTTGACGTCCGAGACTTCATCCAGAAGAACTACACCCCCTACGAGGGCGACGAGTCGTTCCTCGCCGGCCCGACCGAGCGTACCAAGGAGCTGTGGGGCGAGGTTCTCGACCTGCTGCTTAAGGAGCGCGAGCAGGGCGGTGTCCTCGATATGGACACCAAGACCGTCACGGGTATCGTGAGCCACCCCGCTGGCTACATCGATAACGCCCACCGCGAGAAGGAGACCATCGTCGGCCTCCAGACCGACAAGCCGCTCAAGCGCGCTCTGCACGTCAACGGTGGTATCCGCATCGCTTGCCAGGCCGCCAGGCAGCACGGCTACAAGGTCGACGAGAACGTTGTCGAGCGCTACACCTTCGAGCGCAAGACCCACAACGCCGGCGTCTTCGATGTCTACACCCCCGAGATGCGCGCCTGCCGTTCGGCTCACATCATCACCGGTCTGCCCGATGGCTATGGCCGCGGCCGTATCATCGGCGACTACCGTCGTGTCGCCCTGTACGGTGTCGACTACCTGATCAAGGACAAGGAGGCCCAGAAGGCTTCCACCCCGACGGTCATGACCGCCGACAACATCCGCGACCGTGAGGAGCTGCAGGAGCAGATCCGCGCCCTCGGCGAGCTCAAGATGATGGCCGAGACCTATGGTTTCGATATTTCCAACCCTGCTACCAACACGCAGGAGGCCATCCAGTGGATGTACTTCGCCTACCTCGCTGCCGTCAAGGAGCAGAACGGCGCCGCTATGTCCATCGGCCGTACCTCTACGTTCATCGACATCTACGCTGAGCGCGACCTTGCCAACGGTACCTTCACCGAGGAGCAGATCCAGGAGTTCGTGGATCACTTCATCATGAAGCTCCGCATGGTCAAGTTTGCCCGTACCCCCGAGTACCAGGCCCTGTTCACCGGCGATCCGCAGTGGGTCACCGAGTCCATCGGCGGCATGGGTGTTGACGGCCGTACGCTCGTTACCAAGATGAGCTACCGCTACCTGCACACGCTCGAGAACATGGGCACCAGCCCCGAGCCCAACATGACCGTTCTGTGGTCGACCCGTCTGCCCGAGAACTTCAAGAAGTTCTGCGCCAAGACTTCTGTCGCCAGCTCCTCGATCCAGTACGAGAACGACGACCTCATGCGCGTTTACCACGGCGACGACTATGGCATTGCCTGCTGCGTGTCCTCCATGCGCATTGGCAAGGAGATGCAGTTCTTCGGCGCCCGCGCCAACCTGGCCAAGTGCCTGCTGTACGCACTCAACGGCGGTGTTGACGAGGTCTCCAAGAAGCAGGTCGGCCCCAAGTATCGCGCCGTCGAGGGCGATACGCTCGATTACGACGACGTTGTGGCCAAGTACAACGACATGATGAAGTGGCTCGCTGGCGTGTACGTCAACTCGCTGAACATCATTCACTACATGCACGACAAGTATTGCTACGAGCGCATCCAGATGGCTCTGCACGACAAGCACGTGCACCGCTGGTTCGCTACGGGCATCGCTGGCCTTTCCGTCGTGGCTGACTCCCTGTCCGCCATCAAGTACGCCAAGGTCCACCCCGTCCGTGACGAGAACGGCATCATCGTCGACTTCGAGACCGAGGGCGAGTTCCCCAAGTACGGTAACGACGACGACCGCGTCGACCAGATCGCTCACGACGTTGTACACCAGTTCATGGAGTACATCCGCATGAACGACACCTATCGCAACTCCGTGCCCACGACCTCGGTTCTGACCATTACCTCCAACGTCGTGTACGGTAAGAAGACCGGCTCCACGCCCGACGGCCGCAAGGCTGGCCAGCCGTTCGCCCCGGGTGCTAACCCCATGCACAAGCGCGATAGCCACGGCGCCATCGCTTCGCTGTCTTCGGTTTCCAAGCTCCCGTTCCGCGATGCTCAGGACGGCATCTCCAACACCTTCTCCATCATCCCGAGTGCGCTCGGCAAGGAGGACCAGGTGTTCTTTGGCGATATCGACCTTGATCAGCTGGGCGAGTAACTATTGTTAGTGCTATACTAACAATAACGATTACTGATTAGTGCGCCGGTTTCGGCCGGCGCCTATCGATCGAAGGAGACACATTATGAAGGTTTCTGAAGTTTCCGAGACTCAGGCCGATAACCTGGTCCACATGCTCGACGCTTACGCCGAGAAGGGTGGCCACCACCTGAACATCAACGTCTTCAACCGTGAGACGTTGCTCGACGCTCAGGCTCACCCCGAGAAGTACCCGCAGCTGACCATCCGCGTTTCCGGCTATGCCGTGAACTTCCACACGCTCACCAAGGAGCAGCAGGACGAGGTCATTGCGCGTACCTTCCACGACAAGTTCTAAAGGGGTTTAACTCCTGCAGGATCGCCGGGCCGCTTTGGGTTACTTTCCAAAACGTCCTCGGACATGCAAAGAGGCTCCGCTGCGCGCGTTGCGCGGCGGGGCCTCTTTGCGTCCTGCGGGATGTTTTGGAAAATAACCCAAAAACGGCCAAGCGGGGTTCTTCGGAGTCACCCTTTAGGCGGAACTCTCCTAATTAGTTGGATGAGTCGTTTACTTACTTGTGCTGTTACCGTCTTCCCGCTGTTGTTGGGGTATGCTTTGTTCGTATGTAAACGTATGACATGTTGATGGGGGAGGGTGCTATGGCTCGCGAGAGTGCTCGTTCTAAGGATACGGCTAAGCCTGGCATCAAGGAAGTTGCGGCGGTGGCGGGGGTTTCGCCTACTACGGTATCTCGCGTGCTTAATAATCGCGGCTATATTAGCCAAGAGACCCGCGATAAGGTCCATGCCGCGATGGAGCGCATCAACTATACGCCCAACGATATCGCCCGTGCCATGCTCAACGGTCGCCTGAATCTTATCGGTATGATCGTTCCCTTTGTGAGCAGCCCGTTCCATGCTCAGGTTGTGCAGGCGGTCGAGCGCACGTTAGCGGAAAACGGCTTTAAGATGTTGCTGTGCAACAGCGCCAATCGACCCGATCTTGAGCGTTCCTATATTGACATGCTCCGCCGCAATATGGTCGACGGTGTCATCGTCAACTCCCTCAATATCGGTGCCGAGGCATATGCCGAGATGGGCTTGAGCCTGGTTGGCATCGACTGCGATCTTGGCGAGGGCTCTGTCCAGATTGCAAGTGACAGCTATGGCATCGGCGAGCTCGCCACGCGCCGTCTGATTGATGACGGCTGCAGGCGTATCCTGTGCCTGCGCAGCAATAGCCGCATGCGCATGCCTGCCAATAAGCGTACCGATGCCTACCTCGATGTTGTTGAGCAGGCCGGTTTGTCCGCGCTTGTCCGTGAGGTTGAGTTCGTTAAGCCCGACGACGAAAAGGGCGCGGTCGTTGCGAAGATCCTCGATGAGAACCCCGATATTGACGGCATCTTTGCGGGAGACGATACGATGGCGGCCATCTGTCTCAACGTGATGAAGCAGCGCGGCTTGAGCGCTCCGGACGATATTAAGGTCGTGGGCGCGGATGGTGCCCGCCGAACTATGACGTTTATGCCTGACTTAACAACCGTACGTCAAGATATCGATCGCATCGGAGAGCTCGCGGCGCAATCCATCATCGCTCTTATTAACGGCGATAATCCCGAATCGAATATCAAGCTCCCCGTTGAACTCATTGAGGGCAAAACCGCGTAGTTCATCCCGTGCCAAAAGAAATCCTCAAACGCCTCTGATGACCGTTCACCGGCATATGTCAACCGTTTGCCGACGACTGGAACTGCGAAAAGACGTATTGGTGTGAAAACGTTTGACATATGAAAACGATTGACATATCTTGCCATTGTACCGAGTTAGTATGTCGTGGAAAGGAAGTCTCGGATGCACAAGGTGTATTACCAGCCTGAGGGAATTTGGGTAGGCGACATCATGCCGTACGGCGAGGACGGCACGTTCTATCTCTATCATCAGCGTGACACGCGTAACCCCGAACCTTTCGGAGAGCCGTTTGGCTGGGCACTCGCTACGACCAAGGATTTCGTCAACTACAAGGACTTTGGCGAGAGCCTTGAGCGTGGCGGCGACGAGGAAGTCGACCAGTACATTTATGCCGGCACGGTGTTTAAGGTGGGCGACAAGTACCATGCGCTCTACACTGGTTGCAATCGCGATAAGGTCCGCGCACGTTTGATGAAGCAGGTTCTTCTTCACGCAACGAGCGACGACGCCGTCAAGTGGGAGAAGAACATCGCCGAGACGCTGCTTCCGCCCCAGGAGGGTTACGATGACCGCAACTGGCGCGATCCCTTTGTGCTTTGGGATGAGGAGAACGAAGAGTACATGCTCATCCTCGGCACGCGTGTGGGCGAGGACAAGCGTCTGATGACCGGGCGTCTGGTCAAGTTCACCTCCAAGGACCTGGATACCTGGGAGTTCCAGGGCGACTGGTGGAATCCGGGCCTGTACACCATGTTTGAGATGCCTGATCTCTTTAAGATGGGCGACTGGTGGTACCTCGTCTTTTCCGAGTACAGCGACGGCAACAAGACCCGTTACCGCATGTCCAAGTCCATCAACGGTCCTTGGATTACCCCCGCTGACGACTCCTTCGACGGCCGCGCGTACTACGCCGCTCGCACCGCATTCGATGGCGAGCGTCGCGTTCTCTTTGGTTGGGTTCCTACGCGTGACGAGGGCGGCGACCCCTGCTCTTACCTATGGGGTGGCACCTTTATGCCCCTCGAGATCGTTCAGCGTGCCGACGGAACGCTCGGCACCAAGCTCCCCGACAGCATGCTTGGCGCCTTTGGCGAGGCTAAGGCAGTCGAGACCTTTGAGCTTTCCTGCGAGTCGGGCAAGGTCGAGCAGGTGCTCGCCGCAGATGCCGGCTCCACCTATATGCTCGATGCCGACATCGAGCTCGCCGGTGACGCTGCCGGCTTCTCGGTGAAGCTTGCCGAGGACGCCGAGTCCGGTCTTGCCTATGAGTTCCGCGCCAACCTGCGTGAGGGCAAGCTCGAGTTTACGGCGGCCCCCCAGTATCCGTGGTTCCAGGTCAACAACATGGGCCTCGAGCGTCCGTTGTTCTTTAAAGGCGAGGGCACTCATCATGTGCGCCTGGTCGTTGACGACGATATCGCGACCATCTTTGTCGATGATGTTGCGCTTAACGCGCGCTTCTGCAATAAGCAGGGCCAGGGTGTGGCGCTGACGGTCACCGACGGTACGCTCAAGTGCGCAAATGCAACGATCGCGTCTCTGTAATGGCATCAAAACGTCTTATGATTTCGTAAAGGAATGGAGAGGAACATGGACTACAAAGTAGTGTCTCAGCAAGTCGTCGATAACGTCGGCGGTTTGGAGAACATCGAGGGCGCCACGCATTGCGTTACGCGTCTGCGTCTGGTGCTCAAGGATACGAGCAAGTACAACAAGGCCGAGCTCGAGAACATCGATGGCGTCAAGGGCGTGCTGTACAACAGCGGCCAGCTCATGATCATCTTCGGTACCGGTACCGTCAACAAGGTTTACGATGAGTTTATGGCTCTGACGGGCGTTAAGGAGATCAGCGCTTCCGAGGTCAAGGGCGCCGAGGCGGACAAGAAGGGCAAGTTCTTCTCGGTCCTCAAGGTATTCTCGGACATCTTTATCCCCATCATTCCCGCCTTCGTCGGCGCCGCTATCATCATCGGCCTTAAGTCGCTGATCGTTGCCAACGGCCTCTTTGGCATGGAGGGCAGCCTTGCCGATCACAGCGAGTTCCTCAAGAACCTCGCAAGCTTCTTTGCCATTATCGCCACCACGTTCGACTACCTGCCTGTCCTGGTTATGTACAGCGCGGTGAAGCGTTTTGGCGGTAACCCGATTTTGGGCATCCTCGTCGGTATCGTCATGGTTCACCCGAGTCTTATGAACCGTAACACGTTCGTTATGGACCCGACGGGTGCTGAGTACTGGAACTTTGGTCCGCTCTCCATTCCCATGGTTGCTTTCCAGGGCGGCGTGTTCCCCGCAATCCTGACTGCCTGGTTTATGGCCAAGGTCGAGAAGATTGCCCAGAAGTACATCCCCGAGGTCGTTTCGTTCGTCTTTGTCCCGACCGTTACCCTGATTCTTGCTAACGTCGCCCTGTTCACCGTGTTCGGCCCGCTCGGCAACCTAATCGGCGACGTCCTCGCCGGCGTAATCGATATCCTGTACAACAGGATGGGCGTCTTTGGTGCCTTTGTCTTTGCCGCATTCCTGCAGCCGCTCGTCGTTACCGGTACGCATCAGTTCATCCAGGGTATCGAGGCAAACCTCGTTGCCACGACTGGCTTCAACTACATCCAGGCAATCTGGTCGGTTTCCATCATCGCCCAGGGCGGCGGCGCCATCGGCATGTACCTCATTCACAAGAAGCATTCCAAAGAGCGCAACATCTGCATGTCGTCCTTTATCCCGACGCTGGTCGGTATCTCCGAGCCCGCAATCTTTGCTGCAAACATGCGCTACTCGATCATCCCGTTCATCTGCGCTTGCATCGGTGCAGGCTGCGGCGGTGCCTTCGTCAAGCTCTTTGAGGTGCGCGCCATCGGTCAGGGTCTGACCGGTGTGCTTGGCCTGCTCATCGTCACACCCGAGACTCTCGTGTGGTATGTGGCTGGCAATCTCATCGCCTTCATCGTGCCGATCGTCTTGATCTTTGCCTACAACAAGGCAAAGGGCGTGCCGACCACCGATGAAGAGGGCGCTGGCGCTGGCTTCGACGTTAGCTTCTAGTTGAGCCGTTCAGCGTAATGTGCGGATAAGTCCATTTGGGGAAGGGCGTTCGGCTCGTGTGAGTCGAGCGTCCTTTCCCATAGACGAGAAAGTCAACGGCGATGTTTAATCAAAAAAATAAGGTGACATGCGCGGACTATGAGCAGTGGCGTGCCGGACAGGATGAGACGGTGGCTCGCATCGCATCCGACCCCGATAGGCTTTTGTTCCATGTGGAGCCTGAGCTTGGCTGGCTCAACGACCCCAATGGTTTGGTTCAGATTGGTGATACGTATCACATCTATCATCAATACGATCCGTTCGATGCTGCGCATGGCGGTCCAGTGCTTTGGAACCATCTGACGACAAAGGATTTTGTGACGTACGAGAATCACGGCCCCGTGCTGTTCCCCGATTCCGATTTGGATTCGAGTGGAGCGTATTCTGGTTCTGCCTTTGTACGTGATGGCAAGATTCACTACTTCTATACCGGCAACGTTAAACATTTTGACCGTGATGATTACGACTACGTGTTGACGGGCCGTGAGCAAAACCAAATTCATATGGTTGCCGAGAATCCCGACGAATTGGGCGAGAAGCGCATAGCTGTTGGGCCGGTCGATTACCCCGACGATATCGGTACGCACGTGCGCGACCCCAAGATCCTTGAACACGACGGTATCTACTACATGGTTCTCGGCGCTCGTACGAAAGACGATCGCGGGTGCGTGCTTGTCTATACCTCGCGTGATCTAGAGGACTGGGGCTATGCGACGCGCATTGAGCTGGGCGAGAAGTTTGGCTTTATGTGGGAGTGTCCTGATCTGTTTGAGCTCGATGGCGAGCTTATTCTCGTTTGCTGTCCGCAGGGCGTGCCCGCCGATGGCTGGCGTTACCGCAATCCGCATCAGTGCGTGTGGTTCTCCATCGAGGCCGATTGGGGGGCGCCGAGCTTTAAGATCGTCGGCCAGGGCATGCCTCCGATGGTTGATGCCGGTTTTGATTTCTATGCCCCGCAGTCCTTTGAGGACGTTGCGGGTCGGCGTTTGATGATCGGATGGTCGGGTTGCCCCGATGCGAAGGCGGAAAGCCCGACGGTGGCGCGCGGGTGGCAGTGCGCGTTGACGGTGCCGAGAGAGTTGAGCATGCGCGATGGTAAGCTCTGCCAGCAGCCGGCGCACGAGATTGAGAGGATGCGCGGCGACTGCGTTCGCGCGACAGGCGGTGAAACCGTTGAGGAGCCGGG
>WGSQ01000300.1 GCA_014871605.1 Collinsella sp.
GTGTAAACTATCTCGCCGCCACTAAAAACAAGTTCGTCTGCCATACCGGCTTCCTCCTGCAAACGCGTAAAACTAGATTGCTCCACGCCGCCAAATCCCTCTCGTAGAACTACTCGATAATCTCGATGATGCAGTTGCTCAGAACCTCGTCGGAACTGTTCACCTCTGGCAGCCTGTACGCCTCATTGTGAACGATAACGCGCGCAGCGTCACGGGTCTATGCCTGCCCATCCAGCGAATCATGTTAGCAAGCCGTTCTTCGACAATGGATGCCATCTCGGTGTCCATACTCTTGACCTGCCTGGTCTCGGCGGGCGTCAGCGTGTCCTTGAATAGCATCTCAAGCACAGCCCTCTGATGCTGATTCTGGAATCCTTCCCGCAACCATTCCTTCTGCTTACGCCCAATGGGCACCCGCCTACCTTCCCGCCGCCTTCAGCTTCAGCAGCAGGTCGCCCAGCTCGGGGCACTTGCTAGAAAGGCGCGTCTGAGCTCGCTCGCCCATCCCCCACCGCTGGCGGACTTCCTGGGCGCGCGGGCTCACGCGGTAGTCCCCGTCCATCACCTGCTTGAGCAGCTTGGCGGTCACGCGCGCATCGGCAAGGGCGCTGTGGGCGTGACCCGTCGACTCGTCGAACTCGATGCCAAACCACGTCGCCGCGTCACTCAAAGAGACACGCCCGTGGCTGCCCACGTCCATGATCGAGGTGTAAAACGCCTGCAGATCGGCCCAGTCCGTAGGAAATGCGGCAAGGTCGATATGCTTTGCCTGGCACTCGGTCAAAAGCTGTCGACGATCCGTCCCGCTCCAGCAAACTATCTGAGCGGAGTAGCGACCGATCCAATCGCTGAGCCTTTTGATCACCATGTAGAGCGGGTCGGCCATCGCGGTGTCCACGGCCGATATCCCTGTGAGCTCGCGGACGGGAAACGCAACGCCTTCGGTAAATTCCGTCTGCACAAACTGCGAGAACTCGCCCATAACGTTGCCGTGGTAATCGAGCTTGACGGCGCCGACCTCGATAATCTCGTTGCGCAGCCCACGTCGCTGGCGCTGTTTTGGCACCGGCGCAAACTCAAAGTCCAGCACAATCTGGCGCGCAAAGTTCGTCGTATCGATAGCCGAGATACCCGGCGTCTTTTCAGCTGACACGGTTAGGGCCTTTCTCCGTTGCCTGCCGCTTGCTACATAACTACATAGGCGGCTACATTGCCGTAAGGATAGGCGCCCGCGCGGACATGAAAGCGGGGCGCAATACCATGCGCCAAGCACACGCCATGCAGACGGCCCCAAGAGAGTCGCCCGCTCTATTCAAATGCATGAAAAAGATTTAGGCCCGGTGACTTGAATCAGCGGTCATCCCGGGCCCATCAGAGCTCGTAGAGCTCTTGGTTGCTTTGGTCTCGCTCTTCACGGCGCTTATCGAACTTTCCGAGGCACTCAAGCAGCATTCGAAGCATAACAAGTCGCTGCCATTAAGGCACTGACCTCTTGACCAAGCAACGGCGCTGCCCAGCTATCACCCTTGGGCTGCCGTCAACTTT
>WGSQ01000301.1 GCA_014871605.1 Collinsella sp.
CGCCCGCATCGCGCAGGCTCACAAAGTTGACGCCCTTGACCACGCGGCCGTCCTTGACGTCCAGGCAGGGAATCACGCGTTTGGTAAGCATGGGCTACTCCTCCCCTCGGGCGGCGGCCAGTGCCTGGGCCAGCGTAAAGTTGCCCTCGTAGAGCGCACGGCCGGTAATGGCGCCCTCGATGGCATCCTCGCCCGCCGCGGCAAGCGCGCGGATATCGCCGAGCGTCGAGATGCCGCCCGACGCCACGACGGGAAAGCCCGCGACCTCGGCCACGTGGCGATACGCCGCCACGTCGATGCCCGTCTGCATGCCGTCGCGCGCGATATCGGTGTAGACCAGGTGCTTAAAGCCCAGCTCGGTGAGCTGCGCCACGGCGTCGTCGAGTGCCACGCCCGCGCCGTCGCGCCAGCCGTTCACCTTGACCTGGCCATCGCGCGCGGCAATGTCTGCCACCAGCAGCTCGCCAAAGCCGCGAGCCGCCACCTCGGCAAAGCCCGGCTCGGTCACAAGCACCGTGCCCAGTGCGATGCGACGCGCGCCGTAGCCGGCCAGCTCGTCGATGCGGGCGAGTGAGCGAACGCCGCCGCCCACGTCCACGGACAGACTGTCGACGCCACAGATGGCCTTAATCGCCGCCGAGTTGGCCGCGCACGCGTCCTCGTCCTCGCCAAAGGCGGCAGACAGGTCGACAACGTGCACCCAGCTTGCGCCCTGCTCGGCAAAGGAGCGGGCAACAGCCACCGGGTCGTCGGAATATACCTTGCAGCGGCTGCGGTCGCCGCGCTCCAGGCGCACGACTTTGCCGCCGATCAAATCGATTGCGGGAAACAGGATCATCGGCCGGCCTCCTCGACGATGTTGACGAAGTTCTTAAGGATGCGCTGACCCAGCGCGGAGGATTTCTCGGGATGGAACTGGCAACCCCACACGTTGCCGTGGCGCACGATGCACGGGAAGCTCCGCGTGTAGTGCGTGCGAGCCAGAACATCGGCGACATCGGCATCGTCGGCCACCGCGTAGCTGTGGGTGAAGTACATGTTGGCGCCCTCGGCAAAACCGGCGAGCAGCGGATCGGCCGCACCGGCGGGCGTCATGTGCACCTGATCCCAGCCCACGTGCGGCACCTTCAGGCGGCTCGATTCCAAGCGCGTGCACGAGCCGCGCATGATGCCCAGGCCATCAACCCAAGGGCCACCGGCCTGCTCGGAGACATCGCCGTCCGTGACCGCGCCCGCGTCTGCGGGCACGCCCTCGTTGCCACGCTCAAAAAACAGCTGAAGGCCCAGGCAGATGCCGAGCAGCGGAGTTCCGGCGGCAACGGCGTCGAGCACCGCCACCTCCTCGCCGCTCTGACGCATAAAGGCGATCGCGTCATAGAACGCACCCACGCCCGGGATGACCAGGCCGTCGGCGTTGCGGATCTGCTCCGGATCGTCCGACGTGCAGGCGGCAGCACCGGCGCGCGCAAGCCCGCGCACGACGCTCGACAAGTTGCCCTTGTGGTAGTCGACCACCACGATCTTCGGTTCGCCCACGCGACCC
>WGSQ01000302.1 GCA_014871605.1 Collinsella sp.
GGCATGGCCGAGAGCACCCCGATGGGTGGTGCCGCCGGTATCGCAACCACCGGGCGCGTTGCCTTCGCGAGCAGCTTTGCCATGTTCGCCGCCGGCCGCGCCTTTGAGCAGGTCCGCAACTCCATCGGCTACCCGCACCTCAACGTTAAAATCGGTGCCACGCACGCCGGTATCTCGGTGGGCGAGGATGGCGCCACGCACCAGTGCTGCGAGGATATCGCCCTGATGCGCGTCATCCCCGGCATGACTGTGATCGTTCCTGCCGACGACGTCGAGGCCCGCGCCGTGACGCGCGCCGCCTACGAGTGCGACGGCCCGGTGTACATGCGCTTCGCCCGCTTGGCCTCGCCGGTTATCAACGACCCCGAGACCTACAAGTTCGAGTTGGGCCGCGGCATTGTCATGCGCGAGGGCGCCGATGTGACCATCATCGCCTGCGGTCTGATGGTCGGCGAGGCTCTCGAGGCCGCCGAGCAGCTTGCTGCCGAGGGCATCGACGCCGAGGTCATCAACATGCACACCATCAAGCCCATCGACGCCGACCTGATCGTCAAGAGCGCCACCAAGACCGGCCACGTTGTGACCGTCGAGGAGCACTCTGTGATCGGTGGCCTGGGCAGCGCCGTTGCCGACGTCCTGTGCGAGCAGTGCCCGACGCCGCTCAAGAAGATCGGCGTCAACGACACCTTCGGTGAGTCTGGCCCGGGTGCCGAGCTCTTGCACAAGTATGGCCTGGACGCCGCTAACATCGTGGCGACCACCAAGGAGTTCTTGGCATAAGGCAAGACGAGGCAAAGTATCGTCTCAACAACCACATCCAAGCCAGAACAGGGGCATCCCCAAAGAGGGCGCCCCTGTTTTTGTTGAATTTAAATTAGAGTCCTGCCAAGCAAAGTTCCCATGGGGAAACGGGCCCATCTCAACAAAGTGCAATTCAGACCCTTCCAACTTTGTATGCGCAGCATCTCAAGTTGGTGCGTCGGCCCCATAGTAGCCGCAGGCCGGGCGCAGGGTTACCTCCCAAATCTTTCCGCAGCGCAGGCCGGCGTTTGTCCGCAGCTCCGCAGGAGCAGGACAAATGCCGGCCATGCGCGAGGACGATTTGGGAGGTAACCCTGCGCCCGGCCGGTGGGATCCCAAAGCCCGCCATGCTTCTTATGTGCAGCAAAGCTAATGCTGCTAAAATGTAAAGCGCTCATGTAGTTTAAACGCACGACGATAAGGAGCACCAGTGGGTAACCACTTCCGTACCTCCGGTGCGGGCGATGATGCCCCCAAGACGCAGACAGGCGTCCAGGGCAGTCGTTTCGCCACTCCGGATTCAGAGGGCCAGCCTGTTGCTCAGGCCCCCGCTCAGCCGGCAGATCAGGCACAGCCGGCATCCGATCCCTTTGCCTACAATCCAACCAGCGATGTCGCGCTTTCCGGCACGGCGGGTTTTGAGCCCGTTCAGGCCGTGACCGCTCGCGTGGAGCAGCCTCAGGCTGGTGCCGCCACGCCGCAGCCTACCATGGCCGGCATTCCCGACCCC
>WGSQ01000303.1 GCA_014871605.1 Collinsella sp.
GTCACGAGCAGGTGGTAGACCAGGTCGCCGGCCTCGTAGCGAATGTGATCGTGGTCGTTATCCTTGCAGGCCATGATGACCTCACTCGCCTCCTCGGCCAGCTTCTTGAGCAGCTCATCCTCGACATCGGTCAGCAGACGAGCGGTGTAGCTCTCCTGCGGCGATGCATCGCGGCGGTCGTGAATCACCTCGGCCAGACCGGTCAGCGTCTCACCGATATTTCCATCCTGAACATTTGCGGTGCGCACACCCATAGTTCAATCCTTTCCGTTTTGCCGAGCGCCTAGTAGAGCGCTTGCCCTAGGCGAGTTTCTTAAAGAAGCAGGTACGGTTGCCGGTGTGGCAAGCCGGACCCGGAGAGTCTACCTTGACCAGCAGCGTATCGCTATCGCAATCGGCCCAGAGCTCCTTGACCTCCTGCATGTTGCCGCTCGTCGCGCCCTTGTTCCAGAGCTCCTGACGGCTACGGCTCCAAAACCACGTGGTGCCGGTCTTGAGCGTCAGCCCCACCGATTCCTCGTTCATCCAAGCAACCATAAGCACCTCACCAGTGTCATACTGCTGAACCACACAAGGAATCAGCCCCTTGGCGTCGTACGTAAGCTTTGAAAGATCGGTTATCTCTTCCATTTTTCTCCCCAATTAAAGCCTTACAGGTCGGCGAGGGTTGTCCAGGTGCCCGAGATTCCGAGCGACAAGCCCGATGACGCGTACTTAAGTACGCGAGGAGGGTTGGAGCCGGAAGGTCGGGCACCTGGGCAAGCCGCAGCATTAGAAGTCCAACCTGACAGGGATTCCCTGACTGGCCATGTATTCCTTCACCTGGCGAATGCTGAAGGTTCCAAAGTGAAAGACGCTGGCCGCCAGCACGGCGTCGGCCTCGCCCTCGATCACGCCCTCGGCAAAATGCTCGAGCGTGCCCACGCCGCCGCTCGCGATGACGGGAATCGGCACCGCGCGCGCCACGGCACGGGTGAGCGCCAGGTCAAAGCCGGCCTTGGTGCCGTCGCGGTCCATGCTGGTGAGCAGGATCTCGCCGGCGCCGCGACGGGCCGCCTCCTCGGCCCATGCCACCGCATCGATGCCGGCAGCGTTGCGGCCGCCCGCCGTAAAGACCTCCCACTTGTCGGCGCCCGGCTCGCCGGGCAGGCCGACGCGCTTGGCATCGATCGCCACGACCACGGCCTGGCTGCCAAACGCCGCGGCGGCCTGGCTGATCAACGACGGATCGCGCACGGCGGCAGAGTTAAGCGACACCTTGTCGGCGCCGGCCGCAACCATGGTCCGCATGCCCGCCAGGTCGCGAAAGCCGCCACCCACGGTGTAGGGAATGGCGAGCTCCTCGGCCGCGTGCGCGGCCATCTCGATGGTCGTCGCGCGGTTGTCGCTCGTCGCGGTGATGTCCAAAAACACGACCTCGTCCGCGCCCTCGCGATCATAAGCGCGTGCCAGCTCCACCGGGTCGCCCGCATCGCGCAGGCTCACAAAGTTGACGCCCTTGACCACGCGGCCGTCCTT
>WGSQ01000304.1 GCA_014871605.1 Collinsella sp.
CTGCGCTTGAGCACCTTTTGCTGCGCAAGCATGACGTTCTTTTTGACCGACAGGTGCGGGAACAGGTTGAACTGCTGAAACACCATGCCCAGGTGCGTGCGCACTTTGTTGAGGTCGACACCCTTGGCGCACACGTCCACGCCCTCAACGATGATCGAGCCGCTCGTGGGATGCTCCAGACGATTGATGCAGCGAAGCATCGTCGACTTGCCCGAGCCCGAAGGGCCCAGGACCACAACGACCTCACCCTTGTGCACATCTAGATCGATATCGCGCAGGACCACGTTATCGCCAAAGGCCTTCTGGAGGTTCTTGATACTGACGACGACCTCGTTCGAGTTATTGGTTTCGCTCATGATAGGACCTCCTTACAAACCGGCGATGTGATCGGCAGGCGTCGCGACAACCTGTCCGGCGCTCTTGGCGGGACGCTTCTTCTTGGTCTCGGTCGTGCCCAAAAGCCTCGCCTCAAGACCGCTCACCAAGCGAGCGAGCGGCAGGGTGATGACCAGATAGAACAGGGCGGCAACCACATACGGCGTGATGGAGCCCGTCGTGGCCACGATGGTACGGGCGTTCATGACGATCTCGACCACACCCACGGCGGCAAGCAGCGACGTATCCTTGTAAAGCAAGATAAACTCGCTGGTCAGCGTAGGCAAAACATTGCGGAATGTCTGCGGAATCATAACGTAGAGCAGCGTCTGGAAGGCATTCATGCCCAGAGAGCGAGCAGCCTCGTTTTGGCCCTTGGGGATCGATTGAATACCGGCACGGAAGATCTCGCACAGGTACGCAGACGAGTTCATGGCCATGACGATAACGCCCAAGACATAGTCGTCCACCTTGACGCCGGCCAACGGCAGACCGAAGAACGCGATATAGATCTGCAGGAACGCCGGCGTACCGCGAATGATATTCACGTAGATGCCGGCGAGGCAACGCAGGATGCGCGACTTGGAGATGCGCATGAGCGACAGGGCAAAACCGAAGGGAATTGCCAGCGGAAACGCCACAAGCACGATCGAAAGCGACATAAGGAAGCCCTTAAAGACGATCGGCAGGCTCTGGACCAAAATGACCGGGTTCAAGAACAGGCGCAGGAACATATTGGAGTTCCAGGCCTCGACCCACGGCTGCTCCTTAAGATCGGCCAGGAAGTTATCGAAGGCCGTCACGCCCTTGATCTCGACGGAAGGAATTTTTGAAATCTTCTTGGTCGAACCGTCGGCGAGCGTATAGGTGCCGCTAAAGGCCTCATCGCCGCCCTCAACGGGAAACGTCACGCCGTAAACCTCGACACGGAAAAAGCCGCCGGCAGGCGTCGTCTCGCCAAAGTCGATCTTGAGCGTCTGACCATCAGCCGTGCACGTGGGTTTCATGGGCGTACGATCCATGAGGTCCTCGCCCGAGAGCATCGTCAATCGCGTGTCATCGGTACCAAACGTCGTGCCGTCGACAAACGTCAAAGAAAGACCGCTCAGCTCCTCGTCGGCATCG
>WGSQ01000031.1 GCA_014871605.1 Collinsella sp.
TATAGACATCGACCGGCAAAATCTTGTCCGTGCCGCCCCAGACGCAGTAGTTATGGGAGAAGATGCCGCCGTTGCAGCCGCACGCGCCGTAGG
Source organism: Collinsella sp. (assembly GCA_014871605.1). Lineage (GTDB taxonomy): Bacteria > Actinomycetota > Coriobacteriia > Coriobacteriales > Coriobacteriaceae > Collinsella. The sequence continues at coordinate 94 of WGSQ01000031.1, forward strand.
ACACCACGATCTTGGGATCGGGTGCGGCCTCAAAGGCGCGCAGGGCCGGCATGCGCATGGCACGCGTCACGGCACCGGTGTACAGAAGCACGTCGGCGTGACGGGGCGAGGGCACGACCTTGATGCCAAAGCGCTCGACGTCGAAGACGGGCGTGATGGAACCGAAGATCTCGATCTCGCAGCCGTTGCAGCCGCCGCAGTCAACACGGTAGACGTACACCGAGCGCTTGATCTTCTTAAGAAGGGTCGCCTTGGCCTTCTCGATGCTCTCGTCGAGCTCGATCTTGGTCGGGCGGTACTGGAGCCGCTCGGGCAAAAGCGTGGGTTCGGCCATGGTTACTCCTCCTTCGTTTCAAAATCCATGATGATGCCCTCGACCGGCGCCGGACCGGCGGGAATCTCGGGCGCATCGGGGTTGAGCTCGCGGTCGATATACTCCGGGTTCACGCCGTGGCCGCCCAGATACTCCATGCCGGGGCCCTGGGGCTCACCGGACGCAAGCGTCTCGTTGGCAGCCATGCCGTGCGCGTTGCCGGTCTTTACGGCCGAGGCGGCGCGCAGGGCGTCGAGCTCGCGCTTGCACTCCTGGCACATACCGACGGTACGGGCGGCCTGCTCGGCCTCCATGCCGCCGGCCTTTTGCAGCAGGCGCTTAGCGTAGTCGATCTCCTTGTGCGGGGCAAACGGCTTGCCGCAACGCGAGCAGTGCTCGAGCGTATAGACGCTCTTGCTGGTGAGGTCGTCCTTGCTCATGACGGCCAGCTCAAACTCCTCGGTGAGCTTGATGGCCTCCATGGGGCAGGCTTCCTCGCAGCGGCCGCAGAAGATGCAGCGGCCGTAGTCGATCGACCAGGTAATGGTATCGGCCGCAAGGTCGGTGTCCATGCGAATGGCATCGGCCGGGCACGCCACGCCGCAGGCACCGCAGGCGATGCAGAGCTCGGCATTGTGCTCGGGCTTGCCGCGCATGTCCTTGTTGGTGGGGAACGGCGCAAACGGGTACTTGACCGTCGCGTCGCCGGCCTTGGCGTTAACCTTCCAAAGCTTCAGCATATTAGAGCGCCTCCTCATCGAACGGAGCAGCCATGGTGCCCTCGCCCGCAAGCGGCGACTTGTCGCGCCAGACGTTCTCGAACTGCTCCTTGTCGAGCACGTGGTCGCGCTTGGCGGCGACATCGGTCACCGTCACGCGATCGGTGCAGGAGTAGCACGGGTCGAGCGAACCGACGATCAGCGCCGCGTCGCCCACGGTGTTGCCGCGGAACATGTAGCGCAGGACCGGCCAGTTGCTGTACGTGGCCGCCTTGGCGCGCCAGCGGTAGCACTTCTGGTTGTTGCCGAGCATGGCCCAGTGCACGTCCTCGCCGCGCGGCGCCTCGGTGGCGCCGATGGCGTACTTATGCGGGGTGTACTCCCAATCCGTGGTGAGGATGGGGCCCGACGGGCAGTTCTCGAGCATGGTCTCGATCATATCGATCGAATCGTAGACCTCCTGGATGCGAACGGCGGTACGGCCGAAGGCATCGCAGGTGTCTGCCGTGGCAGCATGCATCTTCTGAACATCCGGATCGGCGTAGCCGTCGAAGGGATGGTCAAAGCGCACGTCGCGGGCATAGCCCGAGCCACGCATGAGCGGGCCGACCGGCGAGAAGTCGCGTGCGATCTTGCGGTCCAGAATGCCGATGCCACTCGTACGCTCAATAAAGTTGGGCGTGGAGAGCAAGACGTCGACGAGCTCTTGAACCTCGGAGCGCAGCTGGTGGATGGTCGTGAGCGTGGAAAGCTTCTGCTCGGCCAAAATGTCGCGACGCACGCCGCCGATCACGTTGAGGCCGTAGGTCTTGCGGTGACCGGAGAGCTTCTCGGCCAGGTCCATAGACTTCTCGCGGACGCGGAAGAACTGCTGGAAGCCGGAGTCGAAGCCCGTGTAGTGCGACGCCAGGCCAATGTTGAGCAGATGCGAGTGCAGGCGCTCAACCTCGAGCATGATGGCGCGGATGTACTGGGCGCGCGGCGGGACATGGATGCCCTGAGTGCGCTCGACGGCCTCGGCGTAGGCCACCGAGTGGGCGCAGCCGCAGATGCCGCAGATGCGGTCGGCGAGGAACGTCACGGCGTCATAGTTCAGGCGCGTCTCGGCAACCTTCTCCATGCCGCGGTGCACATAGAACAGACGGTAGTCGGCGTCGACGATCGTCTCGCCCTCAACGAACAGGCGGAAGTGGCCGGGCTCGTCGGAGGTGATGTGCAGCGGGCCCATGGGGACGAGTGTGGTCTCCTTGCCCTTGGTATTGGCCAAGAACTCGTAGTTTTCCATGTCGCTCGCCGGAGCGGGACGGAAGCGGTAGTCCATGGAGTCCTTGCGCAGCGGGTACAGGCCGCTGGGCCAGTCGTCGGGCAGTACCAGGCGGCGACGGTCGGGCAGACCCTCGGGGATCAGGCCGAACATGTCGCGCAGCTCGCGCTCGCCCCACACGCAGGCGGGGACGAACGGCGTCACGGACGGGAACGTCATCTTGGCGGGGTCGACCTCGGCACGCACGGTAACCCAGCCGGGGTCCTCCCCCTCCATGGAGATGACGTAGTACACGGCGTAACGGCCGCACAGGGAGCGCTCGTCGTTGCCGACAATCACGGGAATCCAGCCGTAGCGCTCGTAGTACAGGTAGTGGACGGCCTCGGGCAGACGGTCCAGCTTGACGGTGATCGTCAGCTGGTCCTCGCACTGCCACTCAACCTTCTCGATAGCGCCCGGCACTGCGGCGCGCAGGGCCTCGACGTGGCTTTCGCAACGACGAGCGTAGTCCTTCTTTTCAGGTTCTGCCATGGTGCTAATTCACCTCGCTTGTCTTGGTCTGGGAACTGAACACCATGCGGTAGAGAGGAGCCTCGTGGAGCTCTTCGACGCTCTGGTTCAAAACGACGGACGTTGCATCCTCGACGCCGCTCGTGATGGCGACCGGGGTGGCGATACCGAACCACATGACCACGATCGCGAGGGCGATCTCGGGGATGATCATGAGGGCGGGCACCTCGTGGCGCTTCATGCCCTCGGGCGCCTTGCCGAAGATGGACTTGAGCGCGATGCCGGTAAGGGCAAAGTACACGCCGGTGAGGCCAATGGCCACGAGCACGACCACCCAGATGGGACCGGACTGGACGCCGGCCACGAAGGTGAGGAACTCGGAGATGAACAGGGCGAACGGCGGGAAGGCGGCGAGCGCGAGCAGGGCGATGATGGTGAGCGCTGCCGTGACGGGAGCGATCTCGACGACGCCCTTGATCTTGTTCAGGTCGCGGGTGTGGTAGATGTGCTGGATGTTACCGGCCATGCAGAAGGCGAGCGCCTTCGTGAAACCGTGGAAGATGCAGTGCAGCAGGCAGGCGGCGATACCGAGCGGACCACCGATACCCAGGCACAGCGCGACCACGCCGACGTTGTCGACGGAGGAGTACGCGAAGCGGCGCTTGATATCGTCCTGCTTAAAGATGCACAGGGCGGCCACCAGGATGGACAGCGTGCCCAGGATGAGCAGGAGCGTACGCGGATAGGTGTCGCCCACCGTGATGATGGACAGGGAGTAGAAGCGGATGATCACCAGCATGGCGCACTTGAGCAGCACGCCCGAGAGCAGCGCGGAGACCGGGCTCGGAGCCTGGGAGTGCGCGTCGGGCAGCCAGGTGTGCATGGGGAACAGGCCCGCCTTGGTGCCGAAGCCGATGACGATGAACGCGAACGCGAGGCGCACGAGCATCGGGTCGAACTGGTCGGCGTAGGGCATGATGGAGGTGAGGAAGGCTGCCTCATGCGCGTTGGGCATGATATCGGCGGCATTCGCGTAGATGAGCAGCGTGCCGAACAGGCCGAAGGCCACGCCGGCGGTGCAGACCATCGCGTACTTCCAAGACGCCTCGAGCGCCTGCTTGTTCTTGTAGATGCCCACGAGGAACACGGTCGACAGCGTGGTGGCCTCGACCGCCGCCCAGGTGAGGATGATGTTGTTGGACAGGCAGGCGAGCAGCATCGTGAAGACGAAAAGGCTAAACAGCGCGTAGTACTGCTTGGTGCGCTCGGCCGGCATGGTCTTCTCCTCGATATCGATCTTGATATAGGAGATGGAGTACACGCCGGTGATGAACCCGATGATGCCTACCAGAAGGACGAAGATCGACGAGAGCGAATCGAGATGGAGCCACAGGCCCAAAGCGTCGATATTCTGCCCGCTCGAAAGCATGGTTCCCGCGGTGACGACCGAAAGGACGAGGGTCGCCGCGACGGAGATGGTGTTGAGCCCCGCGAAGACGCTGTAGGACGTCGTCTTGGGGAGCGCAGCCATAATCAGGGAGAACACGAGGGGACAAGCGAGCAGGGCGACCGTCAGCATTGAAACATCCATGGCCTACCCCTTCAATTCGGTAAGGTCGTGGGAGTCGAGCGACTTGGTGTCGTTCCAGATCCTCACGACGACGGCGGACATGATGATGACGGCGAAAATGGCGTCGGTAGCGATGCCGATCTCGATGATCTCGGGGGCCGTGGGCGCGAGCAGGGCGAGCGTCACGTGGCTACCGTTCTCCATAAGGCAGTACCCGAAGATCTGCTTGAGGATGTTGCGCTGGGAGATGATGCACGTGAGGCCGACGAAGAAGTGCGCGAAGCTGATGGCGAGGGCCGGAGTAGCCACCTCGGCGGTGGGCAGACTCAGGCGCGTGACCACCGCGAAGCAGATGGCCACCTCCAGACCGGTGAGGATGATGGTCCAGGCCGGCTTGATGGAGGAGGTCAGCGTGCTATCGGCAGGCGAACCCATCTTTTTGTAGGCACGGTTGAGAATGAACGGAACGAGGATCACCTTGGTGACGAAGGCCGACGCGGCCCACATGAGAAGCTCGGTGGCACCGGTGGTGAGGCCCAGGGTGAGCAGCACGCCCACCAGAACAACCGACTGGATCGCGTACCACTTGATGGCGGACGGGATGGTCTTCGAGACGACCACCATGGTGGAGGTCACGATCAGAAGACCGCCCAGGATATTGACTAACGAATAACCCATGTCCTACCTCCTAACCCATCCAACTAGAGGACAGAGGACCGGCAACGACGACCATGATCATGAGGACGACGAACACGAACGCCATGGCGCGCGGAAGGGGCTGGCCGGCGGCCACGGTCTCGCTCGGCTCACCGGGCAGGACCTTACCCATCCAACGCAGGAACCATGCGAAGGTGGCGACGGTCTCGACGACCATGACGCACACGAGGACGAAGATGACCGTGTTGGAAGCACCAACCGCGAAGCCACCGGAAATAATCTGGAACTTGGAGAAGAACGTGCTCATGGGGGGCACGCCGGCGATAGCGGTCGCGGCGACCGCGAAGCCCACGCCCGTGACCGGGTACTTCTTCATGAGGCCCTGGATCTTGGGCAACATACGGGTTCCCAGCGTGAAGCTGAGGGAGCCGGCGATGAGGAAGAACAGGGTCTTGGTGAACGCGTGGTTGAAGATGTGCTCGACGGCGCCGTTGAACGCCATCTGGCTTCCGAACACGGAGAGGCCCAGGCCGAAGAACACGTAGGCGAGCTGCGCGATCGTCGAGAAGGCGAGCAGGCGCTTCATATCCTTCTGGGGCAGGTACATGAGGAAGCCGAAGAGCATGGTCACGACGGCATCGATAATGGCGACCCAACCGACGATCTCGGGGATATCGCCGGCACTCGCAAGAGCGCGGGCGAACACGCACACGCCGACCTTAACCATGGACGCGCCATGGAGGTAGGCGGAAACGGGCGTGGGGGCCTCCATTGCGGAGGGCAGCCACATGTAGAGCGGGAACTGGGCGGACTTGGCCCAAGCGGCGAACAGGATGAGCAGCAGCACGACGGTCTTCATACCGGAATCGAGCTGGGAGATCGCGCTCAGCGCGAACGTGCCGGTTCCGGCGAACAGGAAGGCCGCGCCGATGTAGAGTCCCAGAGCGCCGATGTGAGTGATGATGAGCGCCTTCATACCAGCCTTCTTGGCCGTGGGCGTCATGTAGTAGCTGATGAGGCCCCAGGAGCACACACCGGTGATCTCGAAGAAAACGAGCTGGCCGACGATGGTGGAGCTGTAGGCGAGACCGGCCATGGCGCCGATGAACGTGGAGAAGTACACGTAGAAGCGACGACGGGGCGCGTCGGGATGCTCCTTGTTCTTATCGCTCATATACGGGAACGAATAGATGACGACGAGCAGACCGATAGCGACGAACGCGGGTGCGAGTAGCGTGCTCATCCGGTCGAATATGAAGCCCATGACCAAGGTCTGACCCATACTCGCCCAGGTTACATCGACCGCGTTCATGCCGTTTCCGGCAAACGTCGCGGCCAAGCCAACGGAAGCGACCGTGGCGATGCCGCCGGCGAAGGCGCAGATCCATTTAGCGTAGGGACGCGGCAGCATGACGATGAGCAGGGAGCGCAGCATGGGGACGGCGATCGCCACCATGGCAAAGAGGGACAAGCTCGATTCGATTGACATAGTTTCTCCCTTCTCCCTACACGCCTACGACGACGAAGACGAACGCGAGGACCGCGATGCCGACGACGGCCCAGGTCTGGTTACCGAGCCCCTTGAAGCGCGACCGGTAAACGGAGTTCTCGAGCACGCCGCAGACGACGAAATCGACCAGGCACTTGCCGAGCAAGACGACGGCACCCACGAGAGCGGTGACGCCGATGGTCGCGGGCTCTCCCCAGGGGATGAAGATGGAGGTGAACCAAGCGACGACCACGACCTGCTTCATGCCCATGGCGAGCTTCATCATGGCCAGGGACGGGCCGGAGAGCTCGGCGAGCGGGCCCTCCTGGAGCTCCTGCTCGGCTTCGGCCTGATCGAACGGAAGCTTGCCGAGCTCCATGTAACAGGCGGCCGCGAAGGCGACGCCAGCGAGGATAACGGCGACGACGCTCGAGACGTTGCCCGTAACGATGTGCTGACCCATGGTCGCAATGTCCGTGGAGCCGCACACGATGGCGACGGTAAACAGAGCGATGAGCATGGACGGCTCGATGAGCACGCTCATGAGGAGCTCGCGGATACCGCCGAAGCCCGCGTAGGCGTTGGAGGAATCCACGCCGGACAGCGCGAAGAAGAAACGGGACAGCGCGAGCGCGTACATGATGGTGATGGCGTCACCAAAGACGGGCATGGGGCTCTCGAGCGTGAACATGGGCAGGCCCATGGCGAGCATGAACGACACCGCGAGGAACAGCGGCGGCATGATGCGCAGCACGAAGCTCGAGTCGGAACTCACGGACTCGGGACGCGCCATGAGCTTCGCGAGGTCCCGGTAATCCTGAAGGATGGACGGACCGCGGCGATTGTGCATCTTCGCGCGAATCACACGGGCGAGGCCGGAGAAGAAGGGCGCGACCAGCATGACCACGAGGCCCTGCGCTATCGCAAGAACGATGTTCATAATATCCTCTCCCCTCTCTAGACCATGACCACGGCGAGCACGAGGAAGACCACGAGCGCCGCGACGATGTAGCAGATGTATACGGAGTAGTTGCCGCCCTCGATCTTGGAGGCGAGGCCGGCCAGCTTGTCGGCACCCTCGCTCGGTGCATCGACCAGGAAACGGTCGGGCAGGGGCTCGACGCCCTGGGCGACACCGGTGAGCTTCTGGAACACGTGCGCGATGGACCAGCAGATCTTGGTGCATACCTCGCGCAGGGTGTAGAGCGGGCCCATGAAGATCTCGACGTCGGATGCGAAGCTCGTGGCGACGACGGGCATGTGCTCGTTGGGCTCGTAGCCGCACGCCCAAGGGTCGGTCTTCTTAGCGGGGGCCTTGGTGCCGAGGCAGGACCTCAACACGAACGCGAGCCCGGTGAGGACCACGAGCGCGATGGCGATCGCGGGGGTGGAGGTGGCGGCACCGGAAATCTCGTTCACCAGAGACACGCCCGAGGTGGCCGTGACGGCGGAGCCGGCAAGCACGCTCTGGGCGACGTCGCCCAGAACCGGGGCGATGACGGGAGAGCCGATTCCCAGCACCACGCAGATGGCCGCGAGGAGCATCTGCGAGAACAACATCGGAGCCGGGGACTCCTTGGCGTTCGCGGCCTCCTGGGAACGAGGGCTGCTCGCGAACGAAACGCCGTATGCCTTCACGAAGCACGTGACTGCCAGGGCACCGGTGATGGCGAGCGCGGCCGCGGAGGCGACGGCGAACACCATGACGACCGGGTCGGAGAGCGTCGAGATGTTGAACAGGGACTGGTAGGTGAACCACTCGGAAACGAAGCCGTTGAGCGGCGGGATGCCCGAGATGGCAAGGGCACCGATGAGGAAGCAGACGGCCGTGACCGGCATGCGGCGGAACAAACCGCCCATCTTCTCCATGTTGCGCGTACCCGTGGCATAGAGCAGGGAGCCCGCGCCCAAGAACAGCTCGCCCTTGAACATGGCGTGGTTGAGCGTGTGGTAGAGGGCGGCCATGAGCGCGATCGTCGCGATGACGTCGTTGCCCAGGGCGTGCGCCGTCATGGACGCGCCGACACCGAGCAAGATGATGCCAATGTTCTCGACGGAGTGGTAGGCCAGCAGGCGTTTGATGTCGTGCTCGTGGAGGGCGTAGACAACACCCAGGACCGACGAGATGGATCCGAAGACCAGGACCATGAGGCCCCACCAGAGCTGGACGCCCGAACCCGCGAGCAGGTCCAGACCGACCTTGAGGATTCCCAGGATACCGATCTTGATCATGCCGCCGGACATGAGGGCGGACACGTTGGACGGCGCCTCGGGGTGCGCCTGGGGCAGCCAGGAGTGCAGCGGGATGATACCGGCCTTTGCGCCGAATCCGAAGAACGCGAGGACGAAGCAAGCGGAGGAGACAGCGGGTCCAAAGTCATGCGTACGGAAATCACTGAAGCTGAAGGAACCGCCCACGCCGTTGGTCATGAGCAGGAAGCTCGCCATGATAAGGACAAAGCCCACGTGCGCGATGACGAAGTAGAGCCAACCGCCCCTAATGGAGTTCTTGTTCTCCTCGATGACGACAAGGAAGTAGCTCGTGAGGGACATGAGCTCGAAGGCGACCAGGAACCAGAACACGTTGTCGGCGGTGATGACGAGCATCATCGAGGCGACGAAGGTGTTCATGAAGAAGCCGGCACGCCCGACCTTGCCCGGGTACTCGTCGAAGTAGGACAGACCGTAGATGAAGCCCGCAAAGGCGAGGATCGAGATGAGGACCACGATCAGGCCCGCAAGGCCGTTAAGCAAGAGCTCGAGACGGGCGAACGGGAAGAAGAAGACCGTGTTGAGGGACGAAACGTCGCCAAGCACGGCCTCGAGGCCCGCGATGAACGACAGCACGGCCGCGACGGCGCCGATCAGGCAGCCGGCAGTCTTGGCGGCGTTATCGGCCTTAATCAGCAGAACCGAGGCGAGCGCACCGATGCACGAGACGGCAAGCGATGCGATAAACAGCGTCATGCTATCCATTGTTTACGCTCCCTTCTGCTTTCTCGGACAGACCCTGGGCCACAGCCGCCACGTCGACGGCAGGGCCGTTCTGAATCGAACGCAGGCGCTTGGCCTCGTCAAGTTCGCGATCTGCCGCGCCGCCCATGACGGTGAGCGCCTTGGTGGGGCAAGCCGCCACGCAGTGCGGACCCTCGGGGTCGAAGGCGCACAGGTCGCACTTGACGGCACAGGTGTACTGGCCGGGCGCCCACGTAAGCAGGCTGCTCAGGGACTTAGGGTACGAAGGCGTCGGGTCGCACATGCCTGCGACACCGGCAATAGACGTGCCGTCCGGATGGATGGCGCCGAAGGGGCACGCGATGGCGCACAGCCTGCACCCGATGCACTCCTGCTCCTTAACGTGGATGCGGTCGCCATCGTGCTCGATGGCGTTCACCGGGCAGACCTCGGCGCAAGGGGCACCCTCGCAATGGTGGCAGGCCAGGGCGGCCGAAATGCCGCCGGTCTTCACGAGCGCCAGACGCGGCGTGTCCTGAAGACCCTGCATCCGGTGGGCATCTGCACAGGCGGACTGGCATGTTCCGCAGCCGATGCACCTCTCCGGGTTGATATCGATGAAGCGGTTCATCCCCACTTCCTTTCAAAATAACGGGCCGGGCGTCCGATGCGCTTGGACGCCCGGCCCAAAAAGCCAACGAGAACGGGACTACACGATTTGATTCACGTGCGTCTCGTCGTCGAACTTGGCGGCGCCGGGCTCAACGTCCTGGGGAGCGGCGGCGTCCACCAGAGCCTGCTTGAGCTCGGTGTACTGACGCTCGACCTCGCCCTCGGCCCAGACCTGGTCGGCGATAGCGTCGACCTGGCAGGCGGAGAACTTGTCCTCGGGCGTGTGCGAGACCGGGTCGACCTTGTGCATGGTCAGCTCGTTGCACTTGCCGATCCACCACTGGTAGGTCATATAGACCGTGCCCTTGTTGATGCGGTCGCTCACGTCGGCGCGGCTGTATACCTGGCCGCGGCGGCTGTGAATCGAGACGATGTCGCCGTTCTTGATGCCGCGCGCCTGGGCGTCCGCGGGATTCATGCGGACAAAGCCGGGCTCATCGGCGAGTAGCGCCAGCGTCTTGCAGTTGCCGGTCATCGAACGGCAGCTGTAGTGGCCGACCTCGCGGACGGTGCACAGGATGAGCGGGTACTCATCGTCGGGAAGCTCGGAGGGCGCCTCCCAATCGTGCGCCATCAGGTTGGCGCGGCCGTCCTTGGTGGTGAACTTGCCACCAGCGAACATGTCGGGCGTACCGTGGTCGTTCACGTCGGTGGTCTTGACGGGCCACTGGGCGTAGCCGCCCTCGGGAGCCATCTTCTCGTAGGTCGCGCCCACAAAGTTGGGGCACAGGCTAATGCACTCGTTCCAGATCTGCTCGGTGTTGTCATAGTGCATGGGATAGCCCATGCGCGTGGACAGGTCCGCGAAGATCTCCCAGTCGTGACGGCACTCGCCCTTGGGCGGAACGGCCGCGTCAAAGTGCTGGAAGCTACGGTCAGATGCGGTAAAGACACCCTCGTGCTCGCCCCAAGAGGTGGCAGGCAGGATGACGTCGGCGAGCATGGTCGTCTGCGTCATAAAGATGTCCTGGCAAATGAACAGATCCAGCTCGGAGAGCGTCTTGCGCATTCCGGCCGAATCGGGCTCGGTCTGCACCGGGTCCTCGCCGTAGTTGTAGAAGCAGTGCACCTTGCCCTCGTCGACCAGGTGACCCAGGTCGGTAAGCTTGTAGCCCTCCTCGAGCGGGAGCTTTTCCTCGGGCACGCCCCAAGCCTTGGCAAACTTGGCACGCACTGCCGGGTCGGTGACCTTTTGGTAGCCAGGGTACAGGTTGGGCAGCATGCCCATATCGCAGGAGCCCTGGACGTTATTCTGGCCACGCACGGGCGCGAGGCCGGAGTTGGGTTTGCCGATCTGGCCGGCAACGCAGGCGATGGAGGCGATGGTGTGCACCGTCTTCAGGTTCTGCTTCTGCTGGCATACGCCCATGCCCCAGCCAATGATGGCAGAGGGCTTCGCCGTGGCGTACATCTCGGCAGCTTGGTGGATCAACGCGGGCTCGACACCCGTGATGTCCTGTACGGATTCGGGAGTGTAGTTCTTGATGGTCTCCCACCACTCGTCAAAGCCGTTCGTATGCTCGGCGACGAATTCCTTGTCGTAGAGGCCATCGTTGACCAGACAGTTGGCAAAGGCGTTGAGGAACGCAACATTGCAACCGTTCTTGATCGGAAGGTAGAGATCGGCGATACGCGCGGTTTCGATATGGCGCGGGTCGGCGACGATGACCTTGCAACCCTTTTCTTTGGCTCGCACGATACGCCTTGCGACGATGGGGTGCGAATCGGCAGGGTTATAGCCGAAGAGGAAAATGCAGCCCGCATCCTCCATACCGGGGATGGAGCATGACATGCAACCTGAACCAACCGTGTCCATCAGACCGAGGACAGTAGGGCCGTGTCAAGTACGGGCGCAGTTGTCCACGCTGTGGGTGCCGATGCACGCACGCGTAAACTTCTGCATGACGTAGTTCGCCTCATTGCCGCCGCCTCGCGAGGAGCCGGTGGTCATGACAGCGTTAGGACCATATTCGTCAATTATGGCCTGCATCTTAGATGCGGTGAAATCCAGTGCCTCGTCCCAGCTTACGCGCTCAAGATCCGCGCCCTTGGTGCGGCGGATCATCGGGTGCAGTACGCGAGGAGTCAAGATCTTGGTGTCGTTGATGAAGTCGTAGCCGCTCATGCCCTTAAGGCACAGCTCGCCCTGATTGGTGATGCCGTTGAGCGGTTCGGTACCCACGACCTGGCCGTTTTGGACCAAGAGGTTAAACTGGCAACCGGCGCCGCAGTACGGGCAGATCACTTTATGCTTCTCCATGACACCCTCCTTCCTTTCTCTGATACCGAATACTCGGTACGTATTTGACAATCATTGGGCCTGTCGCCCCGACGCTTACGCCTCGTTTTCGATGGTGGCGCGGGCACGCTCGGCAGTCAGCTCCGCCAGGCGCTCCTCGTCTACCAGGGTGAGGCCCTTGGTCGGGCACGCCTCGGCACACGCCGGACCGCCGGGACGGTCCACGCACAGGTCGCACTTGAGCACGAAGCTCTTTGTCTGCGAACCCACGGCCACGTCGCCCATCAAGACGGGGACCTGCGTGGTCGCCACGCTCACGGCGCCAAAGGGGCAGGCCATGACGCAGCTCTTGCAGCCGATGCAGTTGTCCTCGTTGACGCCGATACGATGGTTCTTTGGATCAAAGAACAAGGCGCCCGTAGGACAAGCCTTCGCGCACGGAGCGTCCTCGCAGTGGTGACATGCCACCGGCGCGGAGATCTCGTAGGTGCGCGTTACGCGCAAGCGAGGTGCGGCGATGTTGCCGGGGATATCGTGTGCCTCAATGCACGCCGCCATACAGGTTTGGCACCCAATGCAGCGCGAGGAATCAGCCACGACTCGTTTATTGCCCATGTTGTTCACTCCCTCCTGAATCCCATGCCGGAGAGACCCTGTCGACGTTGCCCCGGACCGCCCGTGGTCCGGCATCGGCGTATCGAGCGCATGCGGCGAAACAGGCGCTCGGTAGAATATCTCCAACGGTATACAGGTTAAATATACGCAGTTGCAGGGGGTAAACTTGAGCATAGGCCCTGCATTACGGGTGTATTGCAGGGGTTTGGGCTGGTTAGGATTATTCTCAATAAGATATAAAAGGGAGTGTATTACACGCGTACGCCCAACAAAGATTTCACGCTCGCTTCTGAAGGATGTAGTACGTTTGTAATAATGTTCACACTCAATTACTCGAGTGCAATAAAGTAGTTGTTATAAGATTGGCAATTACTAGCCGAAGCTGTATTTGACTATTCATATTGCACGCTCATTAAGGGAGGCCAGTGATGTCATCGACTCAAAAACGAGCCATCCTGCAGGTGCGCATTCGCGAGGAAGACAAGCAGCATGCCGAGCGTCTCTACGACGCCATGGGCACATCGCTTGCCGAGGCCGTTCGCCTTTTTTGTCGCGCAGAGCATTTTGATGCGCAAGCTTCCCTTTCAGCCGGTCGCCGTGCGCTCAAAAGACGGCACCGCCGCCTATGGATCGCTCAAAGCATATGGGGACCCCAATCGCCGCTCCGAGGAGCGCAATGCCTGGATTGAGTACCTTGCTACAGAATGCGACGATTCGATTTTGGGTCCCGAGGAAGTAGATATCCATGAGTAGCACCATCATCGACGAGACCGTCATCCTGCGCTACCTGCTTGACGACGACGAGGTCCTGTCACCGCGCGCCGCCAAGGTCATCGCCACGCGCACCGCACGTGTCTACCCCGAAATCATCACGCGCGTCGTGGTCACGCTGCGCGACGTCTATAAGGTTCCCCGCGTTGAAATTGCTGCGGCCATGAAAAGGCTGCTCGATGACGTCATGGTCGACGAGCCCACCGTTGTCGCCCTTGCCGTCAAACTCTTCGGCAAGACCCATATGGACTTTACCGACTGCCTCCTCGCAGCCCGAACCGCCATCTACAACGATGATGTCGTGAGCTTTGGCAAGCCCATCATCCAAGGCATGATCGATTACCGCCGTACACGCCAAACCGCCGCCGCCGCTCGCGACCGC
>WGSQ01000032.1 GCA_014871605.1 Collinsella sp.
GGTTATACGCAAACACTTAAGTACTATTTAGGCGTTTGAAGTGTGCGTACCTTAGGCCAGGTGCGCCATAACGGCATCGGCAAATGCCTGCGTGCCCACAGCGCCCTCAACGGAGCCGGTCTGGGCACGACGCACGTCACCGGTAACCTGCTCGCCCTCGTCGAGCGTGGCAGATACGGCGGCACGAATGCGATTGGCAGCATCGTTCTCGCCCAGGTGATCGAGCATCATCGCAGCAGAGAGGATCTCGGCCGTGGGGTTGGCGATATCCTGGCCGGCGATATCGGGCGCGGAGCCATGCGTAGCCTCAAAGATTGCGCAGTCGGCACCGATGTTGGAGCCGGGGGCCATGCCCAGACCGCCCACCAGGCCGGCGCACAGGTCGCTCACGATGTCGCCGTACAGGTTGGGCAGCACCAGGACATCGAAGTCGTTGGGGTTCTGGACCAGGCCCATGCAGGTGGCGTCGACGATCTTGTCGTTGAACTCGATATCGGGATAGTTGGCGGCCACCTCGCACGCCACGCGCAGGAACAGGCCGTCGGTCGCCTTCATGATGTTGGCCTTATGCACGGCCGTCACCTTTTTGCGGCCGCAGCGGCGGGCATACTCAAAGGCATACTCCACAATACGGCGGCTCTTGGCGATAGAGATGGGCTTGATCGAGATCGCGGAATCCGCGGCGAAGGTCTTCTGGCCCGAACGCTCGACGAGCTGCGAGAGCTCCTCGACCTCGGCAGCGCCCTCATCGAACTCGATGCCGGCGTAGAGGTCCTCGGTGTTCTCGCGCACGATGACCAGGTCGACATCGCGGAAGCGCGAGCCATCGCCCGGCTGCGACAGGCAAGGTCGCACGCAGGCGTACAGGTCGAAGTGCTTGCGCAGGGCCACGTTGACGCTGCGGAAACCCGCGCCGACCGGCGTAGTGATGGGGCCCTTGATGGCAACCTTGGTCTCGGCGACCGCATCGAGCACGTGCTGGGGCAGCGGCGTGCCAAACTCGTCCATGACGCCGGCACCGGCCTCCTGGACGTTCCAATTGATCTGGACACCGGCGGCCTCGACCACGCGGCGCATGGCCTGCGTAATCTCGGGACCGATACCGTCACCGGGAATCAGGACTACATCGTGCGCCATAATCTGTTACTCCTCGTCTTCGGCGTCGTCAGATTTTTTAACGCTAGCACGCTTCTTCTTTTTGGAGAGATCCAGGCCAAAACGTTTAACAAGCATTTCGCAAATCTCGCTCGAACGGGCCTTGAGATAGCTGCCCTTACCGTTCTCGGCATCGAACTTAAGGCGCAGCGCAAGCTTCTCGGCAACCTCGGCGTCGATCTCGCCCTGGCAAAACTCGTACAGGCAACCGAGCATGTCGCGATACTCAAGGTCGCCGTGGTAGCACTGGATGGCCTCGTCCAGGATGGGCCAAGCCTCGCGCGAACGCTCGACACTCGTGGCACCCCACACGCACAGCAGGCGGAAGGCGGCATAGCGCAACGTGGAGGAGATCTCGTCGAACAGTGCAGTCTCGGCGCCCTCAAAGGCATCGCCCAGCTGCTCGGGGCAGGTGGTGGCGAGCGCCGCCAGGGCGTCGAGGGCCTCCCAGCGGGTCTGAGCCTCGGGGCGGTCGAGCGCCTCAATCAGCGCGGGCACGCAGGGCACGACGCGCTGCGGATCGCGCTCGGCCAGCAGATGCAGCACGCGGGCGGCAAACTGGCGGATGCGGCGCGTGGGGCAGCCGAGCTCCTTGACCAGGCGGTCGACGGCGTTCTCGTTCTCCTCTGCCAGCTGAAGCTGTGCCAGCTCCTCGTCGGTGAGCTGTTCGTCTTTGTTTTCTGCCATAGTTACCTCTTCTTACTATTTCTTAGCGTGCTTGCCAGCACCCTTGCTGTCATCGGTGACCGAGATGAGCTGTCGATCGGCCGCGCCATTGCGACGCGCACGGCGGCGCTCCTCGGCGTCGCCCGCGTCGGCGGCGGCGCGATGAGCCTTGTTGACGTTAAAGACCTCGTCGTGCTTGCGCCACGGACCGACGGACTCGCCAAAGCTCATTTTAAGACCGGCGATAAAGCCGCCGAGCCAGCCGATCGGCGCAAACTGCACCAGCGGGAACAGCGAGAACACCCAGGTCAGCAGGACGACTGCCGCCGCTCCTGCAAAGTTGGCAATCCAGTAGTCGCGCTTGGTGATGACGCGCTTTTCGCACGCCCACTGACCGCACAAAAAGCCAATGTAGATCGCAAAGAGAAAGAGCACCAGCGCTAACACCACGAACGTCCAGCTCATGGGCGCTACTCCCCGTGATGGTGGCCGCAGCAGCACTCGTGGCCATCATCATGGCCGTGGCCGCCGCAGCACTCGTGGTCCTCGCCATGGTGGTGGCCGCAACCGCACTCGTGGTCGTCGCCGTGCTCGCCGCAACCGCAGCCGTCCTCGTGAGCACCATGCTCTTCGGGACGATACTGCGACCAGTCCAGACCGGCGGCGATGGCGTCGGCCTCCTCCTTGTAGAGGACCGTGATGGCCTGGGTGCCCAGCTTGGCGCCACCGATGGCGTCGAGCATGTCGTAGAGCGTAAAGGCCACGTCAGCGCCGGGCAGCGCAAGCTCGCGATCGTCGGCATAGGCGAGCGCCAAGCGCAGGTCCTTGATGAAGTGCTCAACCATAAAGCCGGGCTTGTAGTCGCCGTCGAGCGCCTTGGGAGCCAGGCTCTCCATGGCGCCGGACTTGCCGGTACCGCCCAGGATCATTTGGCGGGTCTTCTCCAGGTCAAGGCCGCTCAGCTCGGCAAATGCCATGGCGTCTGCCATGCCGACCATGCAGGCGCTCAGCGACACCTGGTTGGCGAGCTTGGCAGCCTGGCCCTTGCCGGCGCCGTCGAAGCAGCAGATGTTGGCCGCGAAGGTGGCAAGGATGTCGCGGACCGGCGCGATGTCGTTCTCGGTGGCGCCCACGATAGCCGTAAGCGTGCCGGCGATAGCACCCGACTCGCCGCCGGTGACGGGGCAGTCAAACGCCATGCGGCCGGAAACCTGGGCGGCCTCGGCAATGTCGCGCGCCAGCTCGGGCGAGCTCGTGGTGAGGTCGATCAGGACCGCGCCGGGCTTAGTGCACGCGAGCAGGCCGTCGCCCGCCAGGTAGAGCTCCTCAACCTCGGAGGGATAGCCCACCATGGTAAAGACGACGTCGGCGTTCGCCACGGCATCTGCCGGCGTATCGGCCCAGACAGCGCCGCGCTCGATAAGCGCGGCGGCCTTGGACTTGGTGCGGTTGTTGACCGTGACGGGATAGCCGGCATCCAGGATGTGGCCGGCGATGGGGGCACCCATGATTCCGGTGCCGATAAATGCGACGGAGAGCTTGTTTGCCATGAAACCTTTCCTTTTGGGTTGGGTGTTGTTACCAGGTTAAACACTCGGTGCCAGCGTTTGGGCAGTGAGCTGGGATCGATTACGGCCGCGTTACTTGCCTACTGACCGCGCACGCGACGGGCGATGCGGTCGGAAAGCGACGCCTTGTCGGCGCGGTTCTTACCCCAAAACGCGCAGCCCACCATGCCGGGGCCCACGTGCGAGCCGATGGTGGGACCCACGGAGCCGCGAATGATCGTGACGTCGGCGCAACCCTCCTCCTTGCGGATGGCGGCTTCGAGCCAGTCACCATCCTTTTCGGCATCGGCCGTCATGATGGCGATGGGCATGGTGCGATCGGGCACGTAGTTCTCGCGGAACGACTTGAGGATGGACTTGAGCGCCTTCTTGCGGCCGCGGTTGACGCCGATCAGCGACAGCGAGCCGGCCAGGTCGTAGGAGAGCTCGGGCTTGACGTCGAGCTTTGCCGTGAGCTGCGCCGCCGCGGGAGGAATGCGGCCGCCGGCAGCCAGTGCGTCGAAGCTCTCGAGCGTAAAGTAGCCGTGCACGTAGGTCTTTGCCTCGTTTGCCCAATCGACCAGCTGCTTGGCGGTCAGTCCCGCCGAACGCTGGCGCACGGCCTCGAGCGCCAAGAGCGCACCGGTCGCGCAGGGCAGAGCGTTGTCGACCACGTAGAGCTCAAAGTTGGGATACTCGGCGCGCACGACATCTGCCGCCTGGCACGCGGAGTTGTAGCTCGACGACAGCGCCGAGGTAAAGCACAGGTAGACCGTGGGCGTACCCTCTTTGGCGCACTCGGTAAAGAACTCGATATAGCGACCGAGCGACACAGCCGAGGTGGACACGCGGGCACCGGCGCGCATGCGGTCGTAGAACTCCTTAGGGCTCATGCTCGACCAGATGTCGTCTGTGCGCTCCTCGCCATCGATAATGAAAGGGAAACCCAGGATATCGACATCGAGGTTCGCGGCGACCTCGGGGCTAAAGTCGCAGCAGGTATCGACGACGATGCGGCAACGGTCCGAATGACCGGTAGATGCGGCCTTGTCCATCAAAGCGACTCCTTACGTAAAAAGGCGGCCACCCGCATGGGATGGCCGCCAACCGTTAACTCATGCAAGTTAACGTATTTTACTCGTCAAGTGTTTCGATACGGGGCTTGATGATGCCATATCCACCATTCTTACGGTGATACACCACATTGATAAGGCCGGTCGTCGCGTTCTCGAACACGTAGAAGTCGTGACCGAGCAGATCGGTCTGCACCAGCGCCTGCTCCTCAGTCATCGGGGTGACGTCGATAACCTTCTCGCGGACGAGCAGGTCGTCCTCCTCCTCGGGCAGCAGCAGGTCGGCCAGATCCTCGACGCGCTCGACCGGCGCAACATCCGCGGCGCTGGCACCGCCCTGGCGGTTGTCCACGACCTTGGTCTTGAACTTACGCAGCTGGCGGGTGACCTTATCGGCGGAGAGGTCGATGGCAGCATACATATCTGCGCCATGCTCGGCAACGCGAATCACCGAACCGCGGGCACGAACCGTGACCTCGACGATTGCCGGGTTGGGGTTCGAGGGGTTCTTCTCATAGCGAAGTACAACGTCGACCGTCATGGGCTCGATATCGAAAACCTTGAGCGCCTCGCCGATCTTCTCATCCACATGCGCACGCAGAGCATCGGTTACCGTCGTCTTGCGTCCAGAAACCTTGATATCCATACGTGGCTCCAATCTGCCTCGGGGACTTACTGTACTGGCTATGTACCCATTGCCGTGCATTTAATCACGCGGATTCCTAAAGACCCGAATAACGATTGCTTGATACCGCATACCGAAGTCTCGTACTTTTCCATGGCAAAGTGCGCTATAGGAGGGAGCCCACAGATTTGTATTTGGTCTCGAAAATTGGCTTTGACCTGCTGGTTTTATAGGGATGAAAAAGCCGGGCTCCCCTATTGGGGAAACCCGGCAGTGCGTGTTGAAACCGTGAAGAGGTGTCCTTTCCAACGTATAGGAGACACCACCCCTAGCAATAACTAGCTATTGAGTTTGTTAATGTCGTCGTCGGTGATGGCGCCTTCCTGGCTGGACGATTTGTCCTCGGAGGATGCGGTCTCATTGTTGGAATCGGAGGACTCGCTGCCGGAGGACGTGGTCTCACTGGACTCAGAGTCGCCCGGCTGCACGTTAGCGCCCGAAACCGTCTTAGTGGTGAGGTCGTAGGGCATCGTGCCATACCAGACGCAGTGGACCGCCTCGAGCGTGCCGTCGGCCGTAATACCGTCGAGGGCATCGCTCACGGCACGGCATAGTTCGTCATTGGACGAGAGGCCCACAACACCAAGCGTCGAGGGCGCCTCGAGCGCACCGACATAGGAGATCTCGCTCATCAGGCGTGCAAGGTAGCCGCCGGCCGTGGAGTCGCAGATCACATAGTCGACCTCGCCGGACTCGAGCGCCTCAAAGCACTCGTTGATGTTGGAGTAGGTCTTTTGGTTGGCGGTGATGCTCTGCTTAGCAAGCGCCTCCTGCGAGGCCGAGGACGCCTGAACGCCCAGGGTGGACGTGTTAAGGGTATCGGTGGAAACGCTTAGCGACCCACCATCGCTAGTTTTACCGAACACGGAAGTGGCATCGTACAGGCAGGTGCCGAGCGAGCTAATGTCCCCGTCCGTGGAGTTAATCTCGCCGATAAAGATATCGGCCTTTTTGTCGCCGAGCGCGGAACCTGCCGAGGACGCATCGACAAAGGCAACCTTAAGGCCCATGCGGCTTGCGAGGGCGCGGGCGGCGTCGACCGCATATCCCGTGAGCTCGCCGTCGGCGCCTTGCATGGCCTGCGGCGCATCGGAAGTATCGAGGGCGACCGTCAGGGTTCCGGGAGTGACCAGGGCGTCGTCCGACACCGCCGGCGTGACGGTCTCGTACTCGATCTGGTCGATCGTGGGAGTCGTGAACGTAGACAGCGGGTTGAACGCGCATCCGCTCAGGCCCAAAACGGCAATGACCGCTGCGGTCCCAGCACCTAACCGAGCCGCGTGCATCAAGCTGCCCCTCACCATGTCCACTACCCTGCCTTCTGTGTCGTATACGATCCGTGCGTTGCGCGGAATATCAGATTGTTCCCACCAGCTGACCTGGTATTTGACCCCACACTTGCGCACCGGGGTGTTTGCTCGGGAGGCCGCAGCCACCTTCACGACTGACCCGCTCGCCCGCGAGGCGGTATTGCCCCAAAGAAAGTAGAACGGACGGTGCGGCTTACATCTAGGACGCGCCATGATCGCGCCGCGCGCACGCGGTCGCTTACGTGGATCCCTTTGACCGCGTCTGTCTTGGACTAGGATGGACATTTCGTCCGTCCGCAACCACAGCCTGGCAGGAACGTAGCGCATTATAGCTAAGTTCAAGCTAAAGTTTAAGGTTAGGGGCGCCATTCGCACCGTGAGCACAGATTTTGCAGGTCGGAGCGGACCATTCGTGCCCCCATGAAGCCCGGAGCTCCCCTACGGGGAGCTCCGGGGCACCCGTCTCAGGGTGCCGTGTGCAAAAAACGGCTAAGATGAGTACTTTTACCAATTTAGTAGCAGCGGTATTTAGCCCTGCAAGCCACTTTCAATCCCTTTACAGCCTGTTTGGAGCCCTGATACACCACATTTGTCTATTATCTTTTCAACGTATGCCAGTCTCGGGCCCAAAAATCTTTGATTTTGCTGCCACTAATCTAGTAACAGTACTCATATTTGCCGTTTTTTGCACAGGACATATAAACAGACCCCCTATAAAGCCGTGCGTCTATGCTGGTTTAAGCCCAAAACACGCTCGAAGTGTATTCAGCAGCGCGTCTTGCTTCTTCCGACGAGCCTCCACGCGGTTTTGGTACCGCTTGCCCATGCGTTGGTATATACGCCATGCGAGTGCTTCCATCGCTTCCATGTCGCAGAGCATTTCGTTGTTGACCGTCGCGACCTCAATTCCCATAGTAATCAAGCCCGTGTTGCGTTTTTCATCATGGATACGTCCCCTCCGGGAGGAATGGCCCAGCTCACCGTTGTATTCAAGGTCAAACCGGGCTGCTTCCTGGTACGCATCGCAAATCGCATGGGGCATCCCCGAGATTGCCTGCGCACGGTCATTGAACTCGATTTTGTAGTCGGTCTTAAAGGGACCGCAGGCAAATCCCCCATAGGAAAACGGAAGCGAAAACATGGCAAGCATGATGCACTCCATGGGTGAGCGCAGGTTTTCCGACAGATAGGGACACAGCCGCCGCAGTTGTTTGGCCGCACTCCCCTTGCATGCCGCAAGGTAATCTGCCAGGCGATCGGGCGTCAGCACCGGCTCGACTTCAAAGTAGCCCACGTCTGCCGGTTGGTCCTTGTCCTTTGCAAGTCTATTCGCAACAGGCGAGGTATAGGGAGGTAGATACTTCCCGCGATCGCTCAGTGAAATCTTGGAACACAGTTCCTGAGCCAGGACAAACGCCTGAATGCAGCCAACCTCGCGTGCAACGGCAACGCAAAGGGCCTCGGGAGACAGACTGTATACCCCCGGCTCCACTTCCAGAATCGAGCCGGCAGGCAACCCCGCTGAGCAGACGGACCAACTTACACCAGGCATGCGACGGCGCTGCGCTGCAGACCCCACCAGCAAGCACAGGTCTTCTTGCACCTCGCCGCTTTTTGCTCCAATTCGCACCAGGTCGGGAAGGTAGATATCCTCGGTCGAAGGCGATGACGTACACAGCACGCGGCACTCCTCCTCGGGCTCAAGGTCCTTCCAGCCGATGTAGCCCATCTGTCGGCGCTCGGCGCGCATCATGCGTAGCGCCGAGGCTCCCGTCAGGATCACGGAAGCCGCGATCTGCTCTTTTGTCGGCTTGTTGCGCTGCTTAATTGTTACCGCCACACGAATCACCCCTACCAAACGCGTGCGATAGCGAGGCCATCAACGGCCGCGGCACCGGCGCGCTTGAGTTCCACCGAAGCCGCAGCCATCGTCGCACCCGTGGTGATAACGTCATCGATAAGCAGCAGGCGGCGGCCCCGAACATCCTCAACGGTCTCGTACATGCCCCGGGCACGTTCTTGGCGCTCCTCGCGACCGAGCTCACGCTGGTCGCCATGGCCGTACTTAACGAGGGCATCGAGCAGTGGGACACCTGACAGCTCGCAAAATGGGCGCGCAATTGCCTCCATATGGTCGAAGCCGCGCCGCCGAAACGCCGCCGCCGTCGCGGGCACAAACACCACCGCATCGGCGCCGGACAACACACCGCCGTAGCGATCGGGCGCCGCGACCTGGGCATGTAAGGCGGTGTCGTATAGCAGCTCTGCCAGATACGGCGCCAGGCGTCGCTCGCCCGCGTCTTTGTACGCTTTAATGATCCGCGGCAGCGGATGCGTGTAAACGGCACATGCCAGGCACCGGTCGAGTGCTTCGGCCATCGCCGAGGACGTACCCTCGACCGAGCACTCGGTGCACAGCAGATCTCCAAACGGAGCGCCGCATCGGGTGCAGCTATGTCGCGGGTCGATGAGTGCAAGCGCCGACAGGCAGTCTTGGCAAATAAGCGCGCCGGCGCGCTCGCAGCCGGCGCATCGAGTGGGCGACAACGCCTCAAGCGCTTCGTGTGCCGCACGCTCGGCAAACGGTAGCAATTCGTCCGTAAACGGTAGGGCGCCAACACCTTGCAGGCAACCCAGCACATTCAAATGTCTCTTCAAGACACAACCCTCCCTACGTTCGGTCGCAGGGAGGGTTGTTGATTCAGCGCTATGGTACCCCGACGCGTCTGGGTCAGGCAGGTTAAATCCGTTTGCGGGCGCTATTCGCCGGTGGGCGGTTGCGGTGCGGACGAGTTTTGGGTCGAGCCCTCGCCACCATCTTGGCGTGGTTTGCGGGAACGACGACGGCGACGGCGCTTCTGGCCCTGGTCGACAGAGCCCTCGCCACCATGATCTTCGCGCGGCTCGCGTTCGTCGCGAGCAGCGCCGCGCGTGGCCTTGGCAGCCGCCCCTCCGCCATCACCGGGACGACGGCGCGTGACCTTGACCTCACCATCCGAGACCTGATCGGCCACAGAAGGAACAGAAGGCTTCTGCTGCGTGCCCGAGGAATGGCGACGGCGCGGACGCGGCGCGCGCTCCTCCTCGCCACGCGGCTTGCCACCCTTGTCGGCAGGTGCATCGGAACCCGAACCGCCCTTGGGAGCGGCGCTGACCTCGCGAGCTGCTGCGGCGCGGAAGGCATCCTCGCGCTCCTCGCTCGACAGATGACGGCGACGACGACGCGTAGGGTTCATACCACCGCCGCGATTCTGCTGCTGGGGCTGCTGAGCCTCGCGCTCGCGGGAGGAATTCTTGCCTGCGGGAGCGGCCTCGCCGACATCGCCCGAACCCGCGCGCTTACGACGGCGACGACCACCAGCGGCTTCCTCAGCCTCGGGCGCCTCGGCCTTGCCGCGACCCTTACCGCGGCCGCGACCCTCGCCCTGGCTCTGACCAGCGTGGGCATCGGCATCCGCATCGCGGCGACGACGCTTGGGCATCGACGTGCCCGCCAGACGGTCGGCGCTCGACAGGCCATCGCCCACGTCGACGCCGTTCTCGCGGTCGAGCTCCATAAGCGCCAGGCGCATCTCGGGCGACTCGATGCGCTCGAGCACGTCGCGCGTCACGCAGTCGGGGCGGCAGTTGCAGCCCTGCTCGGCGGCCTTCTTTTTGCAGCCCTCGGAGCAGGTCATATCGGCCAGGTTGACTTTAAAGACCTTGCCGTTCTCCAGGCGCAGCACCAGCTGCTCACGCGGCGTGTCATATTCCTGAATACGCGCCTTGCCAAGCGGCGTATCGATAAGCGTCTTCTTTTTGGGCGCGCGGCTCTTAAAGTCCTTGTATGCCTCGAACTCGTAGCGCAGGCAGCACATCAGGCGGCCGCAGACGCCACTGATCTTGGAAGAGTTGAGCGGCAGGTCCTGTTCTTTTGCCATGCGGATCGAAACCGGCTCAAACTGTCCGCCAAAGCGCGTGCAGCAGAGCTCCTGGCCGCACTGGGCATAGCCGCCCACCAGGCGGGTCTCGTCGCGCACGCCGATCTGGCGCATGTCGACGCGAATGTGCAGCGTCGAGGACAGGTCCTTGACGAGCTGGCGAAAATCGACGCGCTCCTCGGCCGCAAAGTAGAACACGGCCTTCTCGCCGCCAAACAGGTACTCGACGCCGACCGGCTTCATCTCGAGGTCGAGCTCCTTGACCAGGCGGCGGAAGTCGACCATGGCCTCGTCGCCCTGGATGGCCAGGTCGTCGGCAAGCTGCAGGTCGATATCGCTCGCCACGCGCAGCACGGGCTTGAGCGGCTGACCGATCTCGTCTTGCGGCACCTCGAAGGGATCGGCCGTGACCAAGCCGATCTCGGTTCCGCGCTCGGTGGAGCAAATGGCATAATCGGCCTCGAGGATATCCAGGTCCTGCGGGTCAAACCACAGGTCGCGCGAGGCGTAGGTAAACTTAACGGGTACGACTAACGGCATTTCAGTGCCTTCCTGATATCGAACAGCATGACCTCGATGGCCAGCTGGGGAGTAACGTTTCTGGCGATGTTGCGCTCGGCGGTCGCGACCGCCTCGAGCGCCTGGGTGGCACCCGCAACATTGGTCGCGGCGGCAAGCCGACCGATCGTGTCGCGCACATCCTCGTTCACGACGTCGGCCGCCTCATCCTGAAGCGTCAGCAGTACGTCGCGCATGAGCGTCCGCGCGCTCGCCAGCACTTCCATGATACCCGAACGCTCGCGCGCGTTGAGTTCGCGCTTGTTGCGGTCCTCAAGCTGCTTCAATGCTCCACGCGACAGGTAGTCGGCGTTTTGCTCGAGTACCTTTTCCTGCGTGGACTTGACCTCGGCGAGCGGCGCCTTGACGGCGACAATGAGCGACTTGGCGCGACTGAGCACGTCGGCCTCGTCGGCGGCAATGAGTGAGTCGATGGCACGGACCATCTGACGGCGGGCGTCCTGGCGCTCGGCGCTCTTAAGAAACTCGATGCCGCGTGTGGGGCTTCCCGCCACGGCGACCGCCATGCGGCAACGCGCAGGGTCCTGACCGGTGGCGCGACTCACGGCCTGCGCGGCGACGGCGGGCGATACCAGCCGAAACGGCACGCACTGGCAACGACTCACGATAGTGGGCAGCATCACGTCGGCCGAGGTGCCCAGCAAGATAAACATAACGCCCTCGGGCGGCTCCTCGAGCGTTTTGAGCAGTGCGTTGGCGGTGTTGGCACGCAGTTGCTCGGCACGGTCGATGATGTAGACCTTGGCCTTGGCGCGGATGGGCGCCAGCGGCACGTCATCGAGCAGCTCGCGGGTCTGGGCGATGAGGTAACCCGTGGCGCTCTCGGGCGTGTAATAGTGCACGTCGGGATGCGTATGCCGAGAGACGCGCACGCAGCTGTCGCATGCGCCGCAGCCGTCCTGCTCGCACAGGAAGGCTTGGGCGAGCGCCCACGCGGCGTCGAGCTTGCCCGCGCCGGGAGCGCCCAAAAACAGGTAGGCGTGCGATGCGCGACCGCTAGCGACGGCATTGGTCAAAAAGTCACGCACGCGCTCTTGGGTGTCGAGCTTGGCCAGCAGGCTTGCCTGAGCGGGGGCCATGTTACTCGGCCTCCTTGGCAAGCGCGGCGGCGACGGCTTCCCGGGAAATGTCGAGGCCGTAGGCGCGAACCTGCTCGACCGTCTGCGCGAAAACGTCCTCGATGGACGCGGTCGCGTCGATGAGCTTTACGCGGTCTGGCTCCTCGGCGGCAATGGCACAAAATCCCTGATAGACACGCTCCTGGAAGGCCATGCCCTTGGCCTCCATGCGATCGGTCGCACCGCGGGCCGCCATGCGCAGCGCCGCCTGCTCGGGCGTGATGTGGTAGACGAGTGTGAGCGCCGGGTGCGTTCCCGCGACGGCCAGGTTGTTGGCGTCGCGCACCATCTGGCGATCGAGGCCATCGGCAAATGCCTGGTAGCAGGTCGTGGAATCGTAGAAGCGGTCGCACAGGACCACCTTGCCGGCCGCAAGGGCGGGGGCTATGACCTCGTGCACCAACTGGGCGCGCGCCGCCTCGTAGAGCAGCAACTCGCAGGTGTCTCCCATCGCCGTGTTGGCGGGGTCGAGCAGCAGGGCGCGAATCTTTTCGCTGATGGCAGTGCCACCCGGCTCGCGCAGAGTTACGACCTGATAGCCAGCGAGTTCGAGCGCGCGGGCAAGCAGGCGCGCCTGCGTGGACTTGCCGGCACCGTCGACGCCCTCGAGCGTGATAAAGCTATGTTGAGCAGGCTCAAAAGCCATGGGCGCAGCCCCTTCCTACAAGGCGCGTAAATGCAGATATATCAACCAAGCCATGATACCCCAGTGCTCGGCGCACCCCAAATCGGACCTAGTCATTAGGGCGGTAGTTAGGGACGATCCTAAACTGCCGGCAGAAAAGGAACGTCCCCAACTGCCGGCTTTTTTGGATGCTGGGTATAATCGTCGTATTGCATTGAAATGTGGCGAAAGGAGTGGCAATGTCTCGGTATTGCGCCTCGTGCGGCAAGCTTCTTGCAGATGATGCCAAGTTCTGCACCTCATGCGGTGCACCCGTTGAGCAAACAGCCGCGAGCGATAGCCAGCCCGCTTTTGAGCAGACCGGCTCCCTTGATACGCCGCAAGCCAAGGCGGACGACTCCCTCGCCTATAGCCCCGACCCCGCCGTAAGGACCGAGGCCGTCGAGACCACGCAGCACATACCCGTCGCGAGCGGCTCGCCCCAACAGCAGCCGGCTCCCGCATACGCGCCCGCTTCGCCACAGACCCCCGCTCCCAAAAAGAGCGGCGCCGGGCCGCTTATCGCCGTTATCGTTGTGCTGGTGGCGATCATCATCGCCCTGGTCATCTTCTTTGCAATCAGACCGTTCGACAACGCCGCCACGCAGACGACTGCCGAGGTAGCTAAGCTGCACCATGACGTCGACGACGATGACCTAAAGCCTCTCGGCGATCCCAACAGTCTGTACGACGATGATGACGATGACGACGAGGATGGCGGCGAAGCAACGCTCTCCGAGCAGAACCTCTACCGTCGCCTGAGCGAATACTACGACTTGCTCGAAGACCTCGACAACTACGTCCGTGGCTGCGCGCAGAACTTCAACGGCAGCTATCTGGAAGAGGATCGGACCACCCGTCAAAATCTCGCCGACGTCGCCGAGCGCACAGAGGACACCATCGAGCAGTATTACGACATCGTCGAGGACCTAGACGTCCCGACGAGCTCCAAGAACTATAGCTCCTGGAAGGACATCATCGCCCTGTACGACGACCTGGATCACCGCATTGACGCAATCTGTGATGCCTGGGAGATCAGCCTGAAATACGCCAAGCCTGCGGACCACAAGAATGAGATCGTGGCGCCGCTGTCGCGCGACAACGTGGCGGGCACCAATGACAATAAGTATCGCCTAGACTTTGAGGAGCGCTATCCCGGCGCCAAACCCGTCGAAGTGAACTAGCGCTTTGTCGTTCCCGAGCCGGCAGTTAGGGACGTTCCTAAACTGCCGGCAGAGACGATATGAGCAGGACATAAAAACATTGAGAGCCCCTGCTGCAT
>WGSQ01000033.1 GCA_014871605.1 Collinsella sp.
GTGCGGCTACCAGGTCGCGGATAGCGTATCCGATGAGGACAGCGGTTGGATCTACACCTTGTGGCTCAACACCGATTTGACCTTTACGCCCGAGGCCACGCCGACTCCCGATCCGCAGCCTACGCCGGATCCCAAGCCGACGCCGCAGCCTGGGGTGAAGCCCGCGGCCAAGCCCGAGGTGAAGCCCGAGGCCAAACCCGCGGCCAAGCCGGCCACGACAACCGCCACGACCAAGACGGTTGAGAAAACCACGCAGGCCAAGAAGAGCGATGCTGTCCTGGCTACCACGGGGGATACCACCGCGATGACGGTCGCCGCCCTAGGCATCGCCGGCGCGACCGTAGCCGCCGCCGGCCTCGCCGCGACCAAGCGCCGCAAGCGCTAGAGCTGGGTGACGGCTCTCGTTCTCGGCCTCAGCAAAATCTCAATCTGTAACACCAAACTGCCCAAAACGGCTCTAGATGTTACAGATTGAGATAAACCGAATGGCCGCCAATCTAATGTCTCGATCTGTAACACCAGGCGGGGAATTTGACCTCTTACTGTTACAGATCGAGACAAACCGGCCGGCTAAGTCCAAAACCGCCACAAAGGTGCCTGTCCCCTTTGCGGTGGTTCGCGCAGGTAGAACGGTAGGTTCGTATATATGAACCTACCGTTCGCTTTGTTTTTGGACGACGATTACGCTGGATGACTTTTGGTTTTCAGGAAAGGAACGACCATGAGGTGGACTACTGTTCGAGCGCTTTGCCGCCGGCTGACGGTTGCCACGGTGACCCTCACCATGGTGACGGGCTCGTTGCCTGTGGGCGCGTTTGCTGAGGTGCTCACCACCGATAGCACCTTTGTGCAGACGGATAACGGCCAAGCAGCCGACGCCGCTCCCGCCGATTCGGCTGACGCCCAAACGTCAGACTCTGCTTCCGCCGACCCCGCGCCCGATGCCGGCGCTGCCGACCCCACAGCGCCCGCCGCCGATGACGGCCCTACGCCCCCGGCCTCCGAGATTGCATCGGCGGCGGGCCTGACGGGCGCCGGGCAGACCGAGGGCACACCTGCGGGTACGCTCGCCACCGATCTTGTCGAGGGTAAGGAGCTCGCCGAGCAGCAGAAGCAAGAGGAGGCTTCCGGTGCCGAGGCAACCTGGAACGAGGAACTTGGACTCTGGGCAACCTCGAAGGGCGCCACGGGCGTAAAGGGCGAATACGACGATGGCTACGTGGCCGGCGAGCAGACCCCCGCGCAGTACTACTTCTCGATCGATAGCCTCACCAATGAAATTTCTATCGAGTATGGCGACGGAGGCATTACCACGTTGGAGGTGCCCTCGACCATCGACGGCAAAAATGTCGTGAGCCTTACGGGTATGGGAAACGCTGCACTCACATCGATCACCTTCGCCCCTAATTCGCATGTCCGCTCGGTTGGCGGCTTGGGCGGCAGCAGCATCAAAGAGATCGCACTGCCCGATTCGGTCGAGGAGCTCAAGAGCTATGCATTCTACAAAAGCAAGACGCTCCAAACGGTAACCTGGCCCAACAACGCGGCCTTTACCACGATTCCCGAGCAGGCCTTTAAGGAATGTGAACAACTTGACGACAATGTGGTGGCAACGCTGCCGCCTTCGGTCAAAACTATCGACTATCTTGCATTCGCCTATTGTGGCGTGCCACAGTTCTATGTCTCGGATACAACGGTACTCACCTTTACGCAGATCAACGTGCCGGGTACGGTGGAGCGGATCGGGCACTATGCATTTTGTGGGTGCTCCTTTGTGTCGTCGGTGACGATTGGCGATGGTGTCAAATCTATCGGGGCGCTCGCGTTCGCCTCTCTTGATCCTGCGATTGCCGGCAAAGAGATTGTGCTACCCAAAAGCGTGGAAATGATAGAGTGGGGAGCTTTTGAGAACACGAGATACGGAAACGAGACGAACCATAATGCCGTTGCCCTGCGCGTGATGAACCCCGATCTTCAGTTTGGTGAGGCGGGCTATCCGGGCGACTATAATGAGCGCGTGACAATCGATGGCGTAACGTATGCGATTCCCTTTAGTGAAGGCCAGACCGTCTATGCCTATGCGACCGATTCGGCTGGCAACCCCTCGATGGTCAAAAAGCTTGCCGATGTCGTGGCCGATCGCAAGGACTCCGTCGATTCCTCGAAGCCTGCCTACGCGTTTGAGTGGATGGGCGAGGCGGCCCAGGTGACGGGCAAACTTCCCCAGAGCGCGACGGCTACACTCGTGCAGGCGGGGCAGTCCACGCCGCTGGCGGTTGGCGATGACGGCAGCTTTACAGCGGACGCTCTCTCCAAGACAGCAGCCACCCTGCGCATTTCGCTCAGCGGTTACTATGACATGGTGCTGGCGCGCCCGGGCGACCAGATGACGGGCACATGGAATATCGGAGAGATTAAGGCGGAGGACTTTACCAAGATTCCGGCCTCGCGCGCGATTGAACTCAATGTGGCCTATCTCGAACCGGTCGCAGGCCGGGATAAGACCGAACGCATTGAGCTCGATAGTCTCGATAACATCGATCTGACGGTGAAGAGCGGCGGCAAGACGCTCAAACCTGCCAAGGGCGACAAGGAAAACGACTACCGTATCCAGGGTACAGCGCTTGTGGTGTCGCAGGCCATTGCCGACGCCGACCAAGATCTGGAGATATCGCTCGAGCCCAAAGACAGCCTCAAGCTGGGTGGGGCGACGGCGACGGTGAAGCCTTCGGCCGGCAAGGTCGATATCGACTTGAAGCCTTGGGGCACGGCGACGGTCACGACTAAGGGCGACTACCAGGGCGCCAACCGCGTGCTGGTGTTCCGTACGTCCGACGGCAAGCTAGTTGCCGACGGTGTCACCTATCTGATGGGTTACGAAGACGATGGCACCACGCCTATCATGAAGGCCGAGACGCCGCGCTTTAAGGCCGGTTCGTACACCATCGTCGCCTTTAACAAGACGAGCTACGACATCCAAGCGACGAACTGTTCCACGTTTAACCGCCTAGGGCTGACCGTGGGGAAGCATATCGCGCAAAAGCAGGTGAAGATTGAGGACGGCAAACAGCTCGACGTGACGCTCGACGTCCCCACGTTTGACGTGGAGACGTATCGTGCCGAGCGCGGGCTGACGGCGGGCTCGGTTATCGCTGATTCGTCCGCGGTCGTTGGCGTGGAGACCGAGCTGCGCATTCATTACGAGCTCAAGGACAGCCAGGCTGCCAAGATTGAGATTCCGCTGGCCAAGGATGCCGTCGAGGATGTGTCCGCAGGCTCTCGCGATCCCGGTGATAGCTCCCGTACATGGTGGACTGACGCGACGTGGGAGGGCGACAACCTCGTTCTCGATATGAAGAAGGGCATGGGCGCCGATGTGTTTGTGCGCTTTAAGCCTAAGGCCGCGGGCATCTTTGCTATCTCGCCGCTTATTACGCTGGGCGAGGTGACATTGCCGCTGGGAAGCACCACGCTCGAGGTTAGCGGATCGCGCATCGAGGTCGACAGCACCGACGTTCACAGCCTGCTGGGCAATGTGGCCTACGTTTATGCAGCGCCCGGCAAAAGCGTGCAGCTTACCGTGGGCGCGGGCGCCTCGGCCGCAAAGTACACTGGCAAGACCAATAAACTCGGCCGTGCCAAGATTGAATACGACCTGCCGCAGGATACGCTTGCCGCCGAGCGCGTGACGCTCGAGGCGCGCGTGGGCTCGACCGACGTCGCCGCCGCTGCCGCAGAGGTGACGGCTCGCAATTATGTGCGCTATGTTCCGGGCGCTTCGGTCTGGAACTTTGATGTGACGTATCGTGGCGGTACGCAAAGCCTGGTCAAGGACGGCAAGGACACCGGCAAGAGCCTGTGGACCTTCCATCATCTGCCACAAAAGAAGAACGCCTACTGGACGTTCGATATCACACTCGAGGTGGGAAACGAAGAGGCCGCCGACACGCTCGACCTGTACGTGGACTGCGTGGATGGCAAGACGGTGACGATTCCTCTGACTCAAAAGTCGCGCGAGGGCACCCATGTGCGCTATGTGGCGGAGTATGTGGACGAGGGTTACCTTAAGCTTCTCGACGAGTTTAACAAGGCGAATGACTCGACCTATGTGAACTGCGGCAACTTTGAGCAGATCTTTATGCCGCAGACCTACCGCATCTCCAATGCCCAGCTTATGACCATGCTGAGTTTTGACGCCAACGCGTCGGCCAAAAAGCATTCCGCCGCGGCCGAGGAGCGCCAGCAGGAGTTCTCGAATGCCGTGCAGCAGTGGCACGAGTATATGATGGATAACTCGTTTAATGATGTCGACGAGGCCTTTAACGACGCGATTGACCAGATGGTCGCCGATGCGTTTGCCGAAGAGGACAAGGACGGTAAAGAGGACGAAGCCCAAGGTGGAGCTGCGTGTAAGGCTCGTCGCGCCCCTGCCGCCAGCGACGGCGAGGGTGATGGTGCTGGCAACGACGAGGCCGCGCAGTTTGCGGCTGAGCTCAAGGCCGCGGTCGGCGGGTCGTCGGCGCTGCTGACCCAGCAGGGCGACAGCTATGGCGTCAATGTGGACAAGATGATCTTTGAGGATGCTTACGGCACCAGCGAGGATTGGTATCAGGAACTCGCGGCGGCCCAGGGCGCGAACGCCGCGGATGCGGCCGCCATCAAGGAGCTCGTCGACCATGCATCGCGAGCGGAGTTTATTGCCCAGCAGGCCGAGGATCTGGTGGGCCAGTCGATGGGTATCGGCCAGCTCAACCAATACGGAAGCTGGAATGACGCAACCGCTGCGGCGCTCAACAAGTGTGCGGGCATTAAGGCCAGCGAGTACAACGGCCAGTCGACGAGCGGGTTTAACGATTTGGGCCAGGTGCTCGGCAGCTCGCTGAGCTACAAGGCGGCTGACGACGATACCGTCAAGGGCTTTAAGGTCGCCGCGCCCGATGGCGAGCAGACGGCCTATATCGAGTCGGAGTTTATCGAGAACTCCAATAACAACAAGAACCAGGCGCTTCTGTTTAACTCGATCGCCATGCAGTGCGACATTCTGGACAACCTGTACGACAACTGGAATGTGGTCCATAGCCTCAACAACTCCAAGGTGCGCGGATGGCTCATGGCCTGGAAGCTCAACGGCGACGTGAGCGCCCATATGAAGCTCATCCGCACGATCCGTTCGCTCAAGAGCTATAAGATCGAGTGCGAGATGTTCGGACAGGTCTTTAAGACCGACGCGTGGAAGGCGGCCGGTCAGGCGTTTCCCGCGGCGACCCAGGGCATCGGCATCTTTACCGGCATTTACGGCGTGAACGATGCCAGCAAGAACTGGGAGAACGTGAACGTCCGCATGCAGAAGGTGAAGGGCGAGCGCGAGGGCTATGAGCTTCAGCATACGCGCTTGCTTGCCAAGCCCGAGAAGACCGAGGACGACTGGAAGTGCATTTACGCGCTGCGTGACGCCATGGAGAAGGCGCGTGCGTTTGAGGATCTGCTGTATCGCCAGCTCTGCCACGATAGCACCGATGTGGCATTGGGCTCCATTATGACAATCGCCGGCGTGCTGACGGCCGGTTCGGCGGGTACCGTGGTGGGCGCTGCCTATGATGCGGCTTCGACCAGCGTAGGTTCGGAGCGCGCGATTAAGCTGACCAATGCCGAATGCGCCTACGATGTTGCCTGCGAGCAGGTGGAGCGCGCGTGCCAGAATCGCATTACGGTCAACTGGGGCGAGCTGACCGATGCCGAGGTCTACAAGGCCAACAAGGACGGCTTGATCTCGGACGAGAAGATGCAGTCGATCTTCGAGGCGCGTTACCGCAATGTGGCTGCCAAGGCTGCACCCGACCCTGCGGGCGTGGTGTACGAGGGCCTGCTGTCCAATACGGTTGAAGGCGCGACGGTTGAGCTGTGGAGCGCCGACAATGCGGCCGGTACCAATGCGGTGCGTTGGGATGCCGAGGAGTATGAGCAGGACAATCCGCTTGCAACGGGTGCGGACGGCGCGTACAACTGGAATACGCCGACCGGCTGGTATCAGGTGCGCGTGACCAAGGACGGGTATGAGGAGGCGCGTTCGGCTTGGCTGCGCGTGCCGCCGATTCAGACTGAGGTGAACATTGGCTTGGTGTCGACGGCGGCGCCCGAGGTGGCCTCGGCCCATGCCTATACCGATTGCATCGAGGTTGAGTTTGCGCAGTATATGGATGCGAGCGACGATGCCCTGGTCGCATTGCGCGCGCAGGGCTTGGGCGACGTGACGTATACGTGGCTCGACAAACAGGACGATCCCAATGGCAAGCCGCTATCGCGCGTGCTGCGTATTCGCTATGCCGATGCGCGTGAGGCGGGCTCGACGGTGGCGTTTGAGCTCGACGGTGCTCGCAACTACGCCGGCACGGCCATGGCGCGCTGGGCAAGTGGCGAGCTTGTCGTGGGCGTTCGTGCCGACAAGCTCAAACTCAACGTGGAGCAGGCCGTGACCATGCTTGATGGCAGTGACTTTGAGCTGGTGGCGCACGTGACCGATAAGGCGGGCAAGCCGTTTGCGGGCGCCAAGGTTAGTGTTGGGCTGGAGTCCTCGGCTATCTGCTCTGTCGATGCCACCCAGGCCGTGACGGGCGAGGACGGTGCGGCGACGTTTGTGCTGCATGGTGCTCTGCCCGGTTTGACGACGTTGACGGCGGCGGTGGGCGGCACGGCGCTGTCCAAGCAGGTCGACGTTCGCGTGTCTGCCGAGGCAGTGCGACCGGCGCGACCGGTGGCGACGATTGGTGCGACGACGTTTGGTGCATGGTCGCCCAAGGAGAACTACATTACGGTGCCCAAGGGCACGAAGCTGGAGCTTTCTGCCGAGGATGGCACGACGATTTGGTACACCACCAACGACACCTGTCCCTGCCGTGACGAAGACCGCGTAAAGTACACCGAGCCCATTGCGCTCGATAGCAACATGTATGTGCGCATTGCGGCGCAGCGCCCTGGCATGTCGTACAGTGAGTATTCCGAGCGTCTGAACATTACGATCACGGTGACCGATGAGCCGGTGCCTGGGCCGACGCCCGAGCCGGACCCGACGCCTGACGGCGGCGAGCAGGGCGGCGGTACGGATGGCTCTAGTGGCGCCGGGGTCCCTGCGGGCAGTTCGACTTCGACGACGACCACGGTGACGACGGACAAGTCCAAGGGTAAGGGCGAGAACGGCAAGAAGTCTGGCGGCACGGAGCTCGCCAGCACGGGTGACTCCGCCGCGATGACGGTCGCCGCTCTGGGCATCGCTGGCGCAACCGTTGCCGCGGCCGGCATCGCCGCGACTAAGCGTCGCAAGCGTTAGGTTTTGGCGACAGCGCCCATCCTCGGCTTTAGCAAAATCTCAATCTGTAACACCAAACTGTCCAAAACGGCTCTAGATGTTACAGATTGAGATGAACTGTTCGACCCCCAACCTAACGTCTCGATCTGTAACACGTAGCGAGGAATTTGGGCTCTAACTGTTACAGATTGAGACAAAGCGGAGGCGGTTGGAGCAATATCTCGATCTGTAACAACTACAAGGCTCAACGGGCTCCAGGTGTTACAGATTGAGACAAAACGACCGACCAAAACCACCACAAAGGTGCCTGTCCCCATCGTGGTGATCGGGCGGCCGGCATAGAAAAAGTCCCCGCCGGGCGTGTGCTCGACGGGGACTTTGCCGTTTGGTGGCTAGCGCTGCAGGTGATTACTCGCCCAGCAGGCTCTTGGTGATCGAAGCGGCGGCCTTCTTGCCGGCGCCCATCGCCAGAATGACCGTAGCGGCACCGGTGACGATGTCGCCGCCGGCCCAGATGCGGGGATCGGTGGTCTGGCCGGTCTCCTCGTCGGCGACGATGTAGCCCCACTTGTTGAGCTCCATCTTGCCGCCGATCTTCTTTGCGAAGGGGTTGGCGTTGGTGCCGATAGCCGAGATCGCGACGTCGCAGGGGATCTCCTCGATGGCGCCCTCGATGGGCACCGGGCGACGACGGCCGGACTCGTCAGGCTCGCCGAGCTCCATCTTCTGGACCTTGACGGCGCACACGGAGCCGTCTTCGCCAGCGACAAACTCGAGCGGGGAGACGAGCGGCAGAACCTCGACGCCCTCGGCCTTGGCATGGTGCAGCTCGGCGCGACGGCAGGGCATCTCGTCCTCGGTACGACGGTAGGCGATGATGGCGTGCTCGGCGCCCAGACGCTTGGCGGTACGGACGGCGTCCATAGCCACGTTGCCGCCACCAAAGACGACGACGTTCTTGCCGTGCTTGGTGGGGGTGTCGTACTCGGGGAACTTGTTGGCCTTCATCAGGTTCACGCGGGTGAGGTACTCGTTAGCGAAGAAGACGTTGGGCAGGTTCTCGCCGGGGACGTTGAGGAACTTGGGCAGGCCTGCGCCGGTCGCCACGTAGATGGCGTCGAAGCCCTGCTCGAACAGCTCCTCGGCCGTGGCCATGTTGCCCACGACGGAGTTGTACTCAAACTTGACGCCCATGTCCTCCAGGCCGTCGATCTCGCGCTTGACGACTGCCTTGGGCAGACGGAACTCGGGGATGCCGTAGACCAGCACGCCGCCACCGGTGAAGAATGCCTCAAAGACGGTGACATCAAAGCCGTTGCGGGCGAGCTCGCCGGCGCAGGTGATGCCGGACGGGCCGGAGCCGACGACGGCGACCTTCTTGCCGTTCTTGGGGGCCATCTTGGGCGTGGAGGCGAGCTCGGGGCGGTCACCCAGGAAGCGCTCGAGCTGGCCGATGGCCACGGGCTCGGACTTCTTGCCACGGATGCACTTGCCCTCGCACTGGTTCTCCTGCGGGCAGACGCGGCCGCAGATGGCGGGAAGCATGGAGTCCTCGCGGATGGTATCGAGGGCGCCGCCGAAGTCCTTCTCGCGGATCTGCTCGATAAAGCGGGGGATGTTGATGTTGACGGGGCAGCCCTCAACACAGAACGGCTTCTTGCAGTTGAGGCAGCGCTCGGCCTCGGCCAGCGCCATCTCCTCGGTGAAGCCCTTGTCGACGGGGCGGAAGTCGCAGGCGCGCTCGGCAGCCGGCTCCTCGTTATCGGGGGTGCGGGGCGACTTCATATCGGCAACGAAACGACCGTTAACTAGTGGCATGCGCAGCTC
This sequence comes from Collinsella sp., assembly GCA_014871605.1. Classification (GTDB taxonomy): domain Bacteria; phylum Actinomycetota; class Coriobacteriia; order Coriobacteriales; family Coriobacteriaceae; genus Collinsella. The sequence goes on from WGSQ01000033.1 coordinate 9,131, forward strand.
TTTTCCTCATAGGCCTTGAGGGACTCGCCCTCTTCGGAACGGTAAGCGGCCTGGCGGGCACGAAGGTCATCCCAGTCGACCAGGGTGGCATCGAAGTCGGGGCCGTCGACGCAAGCGAACTTGGTCACGCCGCCCACCTCGACGCGGCAGCAGCCGCACATACCGGTGCCGTCAACCATGATGGGGTTGAGGGACGCGGTGATGGGGGTGTCGTACTTCTGGGCGGTGAGGGTCGAGAACTTCATCATCGGAACGGGGCCGACGCAGAAGACCTGGCTCACGGCCTTGTCCTGCAGCAGGCGCTCCAGCGGAGCGGTGACAACGCCCTGCTCACCGTAGGAGCCGTCATCGGTGGTGATATGGATGTGGTCCTCGTCGAGGAGCTCGCGGAACTGGTCCTCCATGAGCAGGAGGTCCTTGGTGCGGGCGCCCATGATGGCATGAACTTCGTGACCGGTCTCGACCAGGTGCTTGGCGACCGGGAAGGCAATTGCCAGGCCGACGCCGCCGCCAATGACGGCGCAGGGGCCCTCGGCCATCTCGGTGGGAACGCCCAGCGGGCCCACGACGTCGCGCAGCGACTCGCCGGCCTCGTAGGTGGAAAGCATTTCGGTGGTCTTGCCGATCACCATGAAGATGAACTCGACCCAGCCCTCGTCACCGTTCCAGCCGGCCAGGGTAAACGGGACGCGCTCGCCCGTCTCGTTGGCGCGAACCATGAGGAACTGTCCAGCGTGCGCATGCTTGGCGATTGCAGGCGCCTCGATGCGGAACTTGAACACCTTCTCCGAGAACTGCGTCTTCTCCAGGATCTTATACATAGAACCCCTCTCTTGTTAGGGCCGCCGAACCGTGCCTCCACGGAAATGGACGGTAGCCCGAATAAAACCGTACGCGCACAGGCGTTGTGCAGACATACGGTGCAAATTATACCCTCATGGCAATGTCGCTTACGTGTTTCTTTGGCAGGTGGGAAAAGGGTTTATCCACTTCGGCCTACCAAAAAGGGACAGGTTTATTTTGGTCGGTTTTATCAGGCAAAACGGCAAAGGGGGCCGGCCTCGGGTTGTGATGAGGCCGGCCCCATTTGGGGTGCTATGCATGTATGTCGGCGCGCGGTTGATTGCGATGCCGCAACTGGGGCGTTTCCGCAGGTAAAACCTGCCAAAATAAACCTGTTCCTAAATGATAGGTTTTAGTGCTTGCCGTTGGCGGAGGCGGCGCCGTTGACATGGTCGCGGGCATAGACCACGCCGCGCACGATCGCCAGGCCGGCGGCGTCGGCCGCGCGGGCGCAGGTGTCCTGGAAATCCTCGGCCTCGCGGGCGCGCAGCTGCTTAAGAACGTAGTCGGCGACGGCCATCTTGCCGGGAGGGTTGCCGATGCCGGTGCGGATGCGGTTGAAGTCGCGGCTGCCCATCTTGTCGATGATGGAACGCAGGCCGTTGTGACCGGCATGGCCGCCGCCCACCTTAACACGCACGTCGCCGGCGGGAATGTCGAGCTCGTCGTGGATTACGAGCAGCTCCTCGGCCTTGATTTTGTACTCGCGGCAAAGCTTGGAGATGGGGCCGCCTGAGGTGTTCATGTACGACTGCGGCTTGACCAGCACAATCTGGCGCTTGCCACCCTCTTCCTCGGGATCGTTGATGTTGATGAGCGCGACCTCGGCGCCTGCCTGGTTTTTCCAGTACGTGACACCGGCCTGACGGGCCAACTCGTCGATCGCTTTGAAGCCAGCGTTGTGGCGGGTCTCGGCATACTCATCACCAGGGTTGCCAAGTCCGGCAACCATGCGAATCTTAAGCGGCTGTGCAGCTGCCATATGCTTCCTTTCGTTGCACAAAAGTTTAATCAACGACAAAGGCTACCACGCCCGCCGAAGGCGAGGAAAGGTTACAGCAAAGTCATTTCAGAAAACAGCTGCCCCGAGACGGCAGGAAGCCCCGGACACGCCGGGAGGGGTTATCAAAGCGAACATCCCGCAGCCGCAAAGCGGCGAGGACGTTCGCGTGATAACCCCGCAGGCGCGTCCGGGGCTTCCGGAGGGATGCGAGGGTCGAGCGACTACAGCGCGAAGTCGCCGCCGACGAGCGTAGAGACGGGCTCCTCGTGGTAAACGGCGGAGATGGCCTGAGCGAACTCCTCGGCGACCGAGATGGTCTTGATCTTGCCGCCGACCTCGACGGGAATGGCGTCGGTGACGACGCACTCGACGATCGGGGCGTCGTTCAGACGCTCGATAGCCGGACCGGAGAAGATGCCGTGGGTGGCGCACACGTAGATGTCGCCAGCGCCCATAGCCTTGAGCTCCTTGACGTTGGCGCACAGGGTGCCAGCGGTGTCGATCATGTCGTCGTTGATGATGCAGGTCTTGCCCTTGATGTCACCGATGATGCCCATGACCTCGGCGGCGTTGTGGCGCGGACGGCCCTTGTGGGCGATGGCCAGGTCGCAGCCGAGCATGTCGGACAGCTTCTTGGCGGCCTTGGCACGACCCACGTCGGGGGAGACGACAACCAGGTTGTCGGTGTCGAAGTGCATGTCGTTGTAGTACTGGCCAAACAGCGGCAGCGCGGACAGGTGGTTAACCGGGATATCAAAGAAGCCCTGGATCTGACCCTGGTGCAGGTCGAGGGTGATGATGCGGTTGACGCCGGCGCGCTCGAGCAGGTTGGCGACGAGGCGGGCGGTGATGGGCTCGCGCGGGCCGGCCTTGCGGTCCTGGCGGGCATAGCCGTAGTGGGTGATGACGGCGGTGATGGAGCGGGCGGATGCGCGCTTGGCAGCGTCGGTGGCGATGAGCAGCTCCATGAGCATGTCGTTGACGTTGCCGCCGGCCACGGACTGAATCAGGAAGACGTCGGCGCCGCGGACGGTCTCGTCGTAGCGGGCGTAAATCTCACCGTTGGCGAACTGCTTTAGCGTAAGGCCCGAAAGCTCGACCCCAAGGAACTCAGCGATCTTCTGAGCGAGGGGACGGTTGGAGGAACCGGAATACACGCGGATGGACTTGCGCATATTCTCCGACTTCTCGGGATCATTAATCGGCATTACCCTTCTCCTTTATATCGAATGCCATATAGATGCCTTGTTGCATTGTAACCGCGCGGCGGGGTTTATCGAGTCTTGATAACGTCTTTACCGTCAACGGACACGAACCGACCACTCATCCGGCCGCGCAGGTCAGCATAGAAAAAGGAGCCGTCCCCACGGAAGCGGCTCCTTAGATGCTTGGTAAAACGTTATACCTCGTCGTCCTCGTGCAGGCGGCGGCGATAATCGGCGGCCCAGCCCTCAATATTTACCTGACGGGCGCGGCCCAGACCGAGTGCGTCTGCCGGGACCGGCTCAGTGATGACGGAGCCGGCGGCCACGAGTGCACCGTCGCCGATCTGGGCGGGCGCGACCATCATGGTGTCGGAACCGATGAAGGCATCCTTGCCGATGACGGTCTTGTGCTTGTGGACGCCGTCGTAGTTGCAGGTGATGGAGCCCGCGCCTACGTTGACGCCGGAGCCCATGGTGGTATCGCCGATGTAGGACAGGTGGGGCACCTTGGAGCCCTCGCCGATCGTGGACTTCTTAATCTCCACGTGCGTACCGGCCTTGGATCCGTCGAGCATGTGGGTGCCCGGGCGCAGGTAGGCGCGCGGGCCGCAGTCGACGCCGTTCTCGATGACGGCCTCGATGGCGATGGTCTCATCGATGATGCAGCCGCTGCCGACAGTGGTGTCGGTGAGGCGGCTGTTGGGGCCGAGCTGGCACTCTTCGCCCACGGTGACGTGACCGATCAGATGCGTCTGCGGCCACACGACGGTGTCGCGGCCGATGGTGGCGTCGGGGCCGATCCAGGCCTGCGTGGGGTCGATGAAGGTGACGCCCTCGGCCATCCAGTGCTCGTTGATGCGGTCGCGCGCGATGGCGGTGAGCTGCGCGAGCTGGATGCGGCTGTTGACGCCCAGGCCGTCGCGGTAGTCGTCGCAGTGGAAGATGGAGACCGCCTGGCCGTGACCCTTGAGGATTTCGAGCATGTCGGGCAGATAGTACTCGGACTGCGCGTTGTCGTTGCCGATCTCGTTAATGTGGGCGGCGAGCTGCGCGCCGTCGAAGGCGTAGCAGCCGGCGTTGCACTCCAGCAGCGTGGCGGCCTGCTCGGGCGTGCAGTCCTTCTGCTCGATGATGCGCTCGATCTGACCATCGGCGCCCAGCTTGATGCGGCCGTAGCCAAAAGGATCGGGCGGGGTCATGGTCATGACGGTGCAGGCGAGCTCGCCGGTGGCGACGGTCTGCGCAAACTTGGCGACGGTGTCGGCGGTAATGAGCGGCAGGTCGCCGTTGAGCACGACGACGGGGCCTTGCGTGATGCCGCAGGCCTCGAGCGCGACCTTTACGGCGTGGCCGGTGCCCAGGCGCTCGGTCTGCTCGACGCACTCGACCTTGGTGGCGCTGTTGGCGTAGGCGCCATCGATGAGGGCGCGCATCTCATCGGCGTGGCTGCCGATGACGACCACGACGCGGCTGCAGCCGGCCTTGATGGTGGCGTCGACGATCCACTGGACCATGGGCTTGCCCAGGATCTTGTGCGAAACCTTGCAGTGGTTCGACTTCATGCGGGTGCCCTCGCCGGCGGCGAGGATAATTGCGGTTGCGTCCATGTGATCTCCTGTTACGTTATAGAGACGTGTGTTTGGAAAC
>WGSQ01000034.1 GCA_014871605.1 Collinsella sp.
TCAACGAGAACGACCCCGCCGACATCAAAGCCGCCAACAACGAGCACGTGCTGCAGAACCAGTTCTTGCTCGACGCCACCTTCCGCGGCGACTACGCGCCCGACACCCTCGAGTGCGCCAACCGCTTGGCTGCCGTCTCGGGCGGCACCATCGAGATCCTAGACGAGGATCTGGAAATCATGCGCGAGGCCGCGCTCTACAACGACTACCTGGGCGTTAACAACTACCAGTGCCGCTTCTTGAAGGCCTACGATGGCGAGAACGACCTGCACCACAACGGTACGGGCGAGAAGGGCACCGGCCGCTGGCGCGTTAAGGGTATTGGCGAGCATGTGAACAAGCCTGGCATCCCCACCACCGACTGGGACTGGATCATCTATCCCGAGGGCCTGTTCGATCTGCTCGTCTACATTAAGCAGCGCTACCCCAACTACAAGCAGATCTTCATCACCGAGAACGGCATGGGCTACAAGGACCCCTACAAGGACGGTTTTGTGGACGATCAGCCGCGCATCGACTACATCGAGCAGCACCTGCGCTGGTTGCTCAAGGCCATGGAGGTGGGCGTCAACGTAGGTGGCTACTTCCTGTGGAGCTTGCAGGATCAGTTCTCCTGGACCAATGGCTACAACAAGCGTTACGGCTTCTTCTACGTTGACTTTGAAACCCAGAAGCGCACGCCCAAGGCAAGCGCATACTGGTATAAGCACGTGGCGCAGACCCGTCGTCTGGACTAGCGGCTTGCGACGAGCGGTTGGCGGAATTGCACCGCCCACATAACCTGTCCCCATTTCTCAGCCGGGGGCGGCACGTCACACGGCGCGCCGCCCCCGGCCTTTTTGGGCGGGTCCGTTTGTCTCAATCTGTAACATCTAGCCGAGTTTTTGGGTCCTAGCTGTTACAGATTGAGACGAACAGGATTGCTCTTTCCGAAGAATCTAAATCTGTAACACGTAGCCCGCTTTTGACCGTCTACCTGTTACAAATCGAGACAAACGGAGTAGGACCTAACCCCGTATGTCCCTAACAGTCGAGCGTTCGACCAATGTACTCGGCACATGAATCGCCTCGATAGACGAGCTCTCTCCAATCGCCGCCTCAAACGCAAGCTTACCGACACCGCGCAAATCAAATCGCAACGTCGTCAGCCGATTGTGAGGAACAAGTCCCTCGAGTGCGTCGTCGATACCAACCACGCTCACGTCGTCGGGCACGGACAGGCCCGCGTTCTCGAGCGCGGCGATAACGCCCAGCGCCATCTGGTCATTTGCCGCAAGCACGGCAGTCGGCGCCTGCGACCCGCCGGCAAGCACCTCGGCCGCAATCCGCTCGCCCATGGCGTACCCACTGTCCGCACTCCAATCGCCACGCAGCATCGGAGCGGCATCGACATGAGCACGACCCAGCGTATCGCGCCAACCGGCCTCACGAAAACGCGAGGAAATCGAGTTTTCCGGACCCGCCACAAACCGCATATTCGAGTGACCATGTTCCAGCAGATAATTGGTCAACAGCTCGCACGAACCATACTGGTCGGAGTCGATCGTCGTGCAGCGCGGATGCGCATACATGGACAGGATGACCGTTCGCACTCCCGGCTGGGGAACAAACTCCTCAAAATCGGGAGCCATGCGGTTCATGTTGAGAATCATGCCGTCGACGGGTCGCTCGACCATGCGGCGCGAGGCATCGGCAAGTGCATAGGGCTTGTCGCCGCCCATCTCGATCATAGTGACGGCAAAATCGTGCTCGCGCGCCGCTTGCATGATACCCTCGAGCGTCGCCAGGTTACCGACACGTGTGATGTTGTACATGCACAGGCCAATAGAACGATACGACCCGCCGCGCAACGCCGCTCCAGCAAAATTGGGACGAAAGCCCAGCTCTTCCATGGCGGCCAGCACACGCTTGCGCGTCTTTTCCGTCACGTTGGGCATACCGTTGACCACGCGAGACACAGTCTGGCGGCTCACGCCAGCGAGCGCCGCAACCTCTGCCGCGCTCGCCGAACGACCATTCCTTGTCTGCTGATCCATGCCTTCCACGCTAACCTGCTTCCCAACTATTCCCCGCGCCCATGGCGCATCGTACATACATTGATAACGTGCTCATGATACCCGAGCCATATACCACAACATGAAAACTTCTGTCAATCAAAACCGCTTACCGAACAAATACAACCGTTCGCGGCTGTTTGAAGTTGTTTTATTTCTATACATCCCAGCCGGATGTTAACGTGCTCATTGTCAAATGTTCACGTGCTCATTTTGGTTCTAATCATTTTAAGATAGTGTTTATCGGGCTTTTTCACCGCTGAACGCTAACCAGGGAGCCTCCTGAGCGCAAACGCACAATATCGAACAGCGAGACGAGAGGATGTATGCATATGTCTTTGCTAAACCGCGTACAGCAGCTGCCGAAGGGCTTTGTTTGGGGCGCCGCAACCGCCGCGTACCAAACGGAAGGTTCCACGAAGGTGGCAGGCAAGGGTAAGACCATGTGGGACGATTACCTTGTCGCCCAGGGTCGCTTTTTGCCCGACCCGGCCAGTGATTTCTACAACCGCTACGAGGAGGATATCCGCCTTTCTGCCGAGCATGGACTCAACGCCATTCGTGTGTCCATCGCCTGGACCCGCATCTTCCCCAACGGCGACGATGCCGAACCCCTCGCCGAGGGCGTTAAGCACTACCACGAGCTGTTCGCCTGCTGCAAAAAGTATGGCGTCGAGCCCTATGTGTCCCTGCATCACTTTGACTCCCCCGCCGCCCTGTTCAACCCGGGCGACTGGCTCAACCGCAAGACCGTCGACGCCTATGTGCGCTATGCCGAGTTCTGCTTCCGCGAGTTCCGCGAGGTCAAGAATTGGTTCACCATCAACGAGCTCATCAGCCTCTCGCACTCCCAATACATCCAAGGCAACTTCCCGCCCAACCATCACTTTGATGTGACGAGCGGCATCCAGAGCCAGCACAACGAGCTCGTTGCCCACGCCCGCGCCGTCAACCTGTATAAGGATCTTGACGAGACCGAGCACCTGGGCGGACGCATTGGCATGGTCAACGTCCTGACGCCGGCATATCCTGCCACCGACTCGCCCGCCGACCAGCACGCCGCCGACCTGTACAACGCCTTCTACACCGACTTCATCATGGACGGCGCCTTCCTGGGTCACTACTCCGCGCGCACCCTCTCACTCATCAACGAGATTCTGCGTGCCAACAACGCCACACTTACGGTTGAGGACAGCGACATGGAGGAGCTCGCCAAGGCGGCGCCCCGCAACGATATGTTCGGCCTCAACTACTATCAGTCGGCGTTTATCGCCGCCTACGATGGCGAGTCCACCAACAGCTTTAACGGCACCGGAGACAAGGGCACCTCGTGCTTTAAGTTTAAGGGCGTCGGGCAGCAGGTCGATATGCCGGGTATCCCCACCACCGACTGGGATTGGCTCATCTACCCGCAAGGCCTCTACGACACGCTCAAGCACATCAGCGCCACCTATCCCAACCTCCCCGTCATCTATATCACCGAAAACGGCCTGGGCCACAAGGACCCCGAGCCCGACGCAAACGGCATCGTCGCCGATCCCGAGCGCATCGACTTTGTCGACCAGCACATGGAGAAGGTGCTCCAGGCGCGCGCCGAGGGCGTCGACGTCCAGGGCTACTTTATCTGGAGCCTGCAGGACCAGTTCTCGTGGGCCAATGGCTATAACAAGCGCTACGGCCTGTTCTACATCGACTTCGACACGCAAAAACGCTACATCAAGCAGTCGGCACTCTGGTACAAGGAGCTCGCCGACACTATGGCGGACGCGCAGTAGCGCATCGCCTCGCTTTCCCCCGAGAAGGGAGCGGCCCTATGCGATACAAACCCAGCCGCTCCCCTCTCTCCCCCTGGGACCGACCCCGCCTGCACCCGGGCTTTTAGCAAGCGGGAGACCATATAGGTTTTCAACGTCCATGCCATTAAGATTTCATGCAAAGAGGAGCGTGAACTATGGAATCGATCGTTAAGTTCTTGGAGAAAGGTCAGCCGTACTTCGACAAGGTCTCTAAGAACATCTACCTTCAGGCCATTAAAGACGGCTTTTTGGCAGCAATGCCCATCATCCTGTCTTCTTCTGTCTTCCTGCTTATTTCGACCCTGCCGGGCGTTGTCGCCACGGTCGGCGGCTTTACGCTGCCCGACTGGTGGAACGTCGACGTCGTGAACTTCTGCAACAAGGTTTACAACTTCACGATGGGCGTCGTGGGCATCATGGTCGCCGGCACCACCGCAAGCGCGCTGACCGGCTCCAAGAACCGCCGCATGCCTGCCGGCAAGGCCATCAACGCCACGAGCACCATGGTCGCCGCCATGTGCGCTATGCTCATCTTGGCCGTTACCCAGACGAGTGCCAAGATCGACGGCGCCGATGTCTCGGTGTTCTTTACCGACAACATGGGCACCAAGGGCCTGCTGAGCTCCTTTGTCGCCGCATTTGCCACGGTCAACATCTATGCCTTCTGCATTAAGCGAGACATCACCATCAAGCTGCCCAAAGAAGTCCCCGGCGCCATCGCCCAGAACTTCCGCGACATCTTCGCCTTCAGCTTCTCCATCCTGTTTGTCGCCGTCATCGACGTTATCTGCCGCACCTGCTTGGCCGTCCCGTTTGCCAACGTCATCTCCACGCTGGTGAGCCCGCTGTTCGCCGCTGCCGATTCCTACGCCGGCCTCGCCCTCATCTGGTTCATGATCCCGCTGTTCTGGTTCATGGGCATCCACGGCCCCTCGGTCGTTAAGCCTGCCCTCAACGCCGCGCTGTTTGGCAACATCACCACCAACCTCGCCACGCTGCAGGCCGGCGGTCACCCCGCCCTCGCCCTGACCGAAAACTTCGGTAACTACATCGGCGAACTCGGCGGCACCGGCGCCACGTTCATTGTCCCGATCATCTTCCTGCTCTTTATGCGCTCCAAGCAGCTCAAGGCCGTCGGCAAAGCCTCTGTCGTGCCCGTGATGTTCGCCGTCAACGAGCCGCTGCTGTTCGCCGCGCCCATCATCCTCAACCCGTACTTCCTGATCCCGTTCCTGTTTGCCCCCGTGGCCAACGTCCTCATTGGTAAGTTCTTCATCGACTTTTTGGGCATGAACGGCTTTATCTATGCCATGCCGTGGGCACTCCCCGGACCGATCGGCACCTTCATCGACACCAACTTCCAGCCGATCTCTCTGGTCCTGGTTGTCGTCCTGCTGGTCGTTGACTTCTTGATCTACTACCCGTTCTGCAAGGCCTACGACAACGTCCTGTGCAAGCAGGAGGCCGAGACCCTGGCCGAAGAAGAGGCCGAGGAGACCAAGGCCGTCAAGACCGCTGCCGCCCCCGCCGTTGAGGCTCCTGTTGTCGAGACCGCTTCTGCCACTGAGGCCTCCGCAGCTCCGTCCGCCCTTAAGGGCAAGGATCTGAGGGTTCTGGTTCTGTGCGCTGGCGCCGGCACCTCTGCACTGCTCGCCAACGCGCTTAAGGAAGGCGCCGACGAGCTGGGCATCGACATTACCGCCAACGCCGGTGCCTACGGCAGCCACTACGCCATCATGGACCAGTACAACGTCATCGTCCTGGCTCCGCAGGTTCGCACCTATTACAACGAGATGAAGGCCGACACCGACCGCCTGGGCATCACGCTGCTGTCGCCCAAGGGCAAACAGTACATCGACCTCACTAAGGATCCCAAGGGTGCCGTCGCCTGGATCGAGGAAAACCTCAAGGCATAAGACGCTGACACCACCTGCCGCTTGCAGACAATAAATGGCCCGTGCATCGATGTGTGATGCGCGGGCCATTTTGTTTAGACCGCACCCGTCCTCCTGTTCATCTCAATCTGTAACATCTAGCCGAGTTTTTCGGTCCTAGCTGTTACAGATCGAGATGAACGCACAGGCCAAGCCGAAAATCTCAATCTGTAACATGTAGACCACTTTTGACCGTCTAGTTGTTACAGATCGAGACAAACGGAATAGGCCGAGCACGTCTACGCCCGCAAGTCCTTTACGCTGGAACGCTCGACCAACACGCCCGAGACGAGCGTACGGCTTCTGGAGCTCGGAGCTTCCAGACCCGCGACGACCTCGTTGAGCGCACGGACGCCCAGCTCGCGGTGGCGAAACTTCACCGACGTCAGAATCGAGTTGGGAATCGTCTTATAGAGCTCATCGTCGACGCCGATCCCGGACACCTCAGTGGGCACACGGAGCCCTTTGTCACGTAGAGCCATCATCACGCCGTTTGCCATGCAGTCGTTAGCAGCGAGGACCGCCGTGCAATCGGGCTTATCGGCAAGCACAAGGCCCGCGGCATAGCCACTATCCGCATTCCAATCGCCTTGCAGAGGCTCGGGCGGCTCAATGCCACGCGCCTCGAGCGCCGCACGCCAACCTTTCATACGGCACTGGCTCGACAGCGACTCTTGCTTACCAGAGACGAAGTACACGTTTTTATGCCCGTGGTTCAAGAAGTACTCGCACGCCATGCGCGCACCGCCCTCTTGGTCGTCACTGACGGTGGAGCAGGTAGGATGTTCCATCGGTGTGATAATCACCGTCTTGAGGTCTTTCGGTGCCTCAAAAGTATCAAAGTCATCGACCATCTGACGCAGGTTGAAGATCATGCCATCAACAGGCAGCTGCGACATCCTACGCGCCGCTTCGGCAAGGGTCATCTTCTCCCCCGCCCGCTTTTTGATCATCGTGAGCGCAAAGCCGCGTTCTTCGGCGGCATCTGCGATACCGTCAATCATGTCCACGGCACCGCCCGACAAGTGGAACAGCACCACGCCAATGCACCCGTAACGGCCCAACTTGAGCGAACGCGCGGCAAAGTTGGTTCGAAACCCGAGCGCCTCCATTGCGGAATGAACCTTATCGCGTGTCGACTCTCGCACGCTATCGGGCTCGTTGATCACACGCGAAACCGTCTTGAGAGAAACACCCGCAGCAATCGCCACATCGTTCATTGAGACATTTTTCTTGTCCATCGTTGCCACTACTTCTCCAGTCGGTTTTGCATCGCTTGCTTTTTGCGTTCTAGCATACACTACCTGCCCGACTGACAAATCAACCGTTTACCGGACAATATCGACCGCTCACCCGTATATCCTTGTTGCTCTTCCAAAAATGTCTTACGTTGTCATTAACGAAATGACAACGTTGTCATTTCGCAATGCCTTCCTTAAGCAGGAAGGTTTCCGGGCAGTCCTGACCATCCATCGACGACCAGTTCCATCCACATGCATCGCGCATCAAGTAGCAAAGGAGCTCTATGGACGCCATCGTAAAGATGCTCGAAAAGCATCAACCGTTCTTCGAGAAGATCTCGAGAAACATCTACCTCCAGGCCATCAAAGACGGATTCCTTGGGTGCATGCCCATCGTCCTTACCTCTTCGATCTTTCTGCTGATCGCCACCCTTCCCGGCGTAGTTGGAATCACGTTGCCCCAGCCGCTCATCGACTGGTGCAACAAGCTGTACAACTTCACCATGGGCGTCATGGGCATCATGGTTGCCGGCACCACCGCCAAGAACTTTACGGCTTCCATGAACCGTCGCATGCCCGCCGGCAAGGTGCTCAACGACGGCTCCACCATGGTTGCCGCCCAGTGCAGCATGCTGCTGCTCGCTGTTACGCAGTTCACCACCAAGTTCAACGGCTCCGAGCTTTCTGTCTTCGATTGCACCAGCATGGGTACGCGCGGTCTGTTCTCGGCCTATATCGCCGCGTTCATTACCGTGTGGGTCTATAAGTTCTGCGTCTCGCGCGATCTGACCATTAAGCTGCCCAAGGAGGTTCCGGGCGCCATCGCACAGAACTTCCGCGACATCATCCCCTTCGGTGGCGCTGTCATCATTTGCGGCATCATCGATGTGGTTGTGCGCAACCTCATGGGCGTTCCGTTCTCCGAGCTGCTTATCAAACTGCTCTCCCCGCTCTTCACTGCGGCAGAGACCTACCCCGGACTCATCCTTATTCAGGCAGCCACCGCGTTCTTCTGGTTCATCGGTGTCCACGGCCCTTCGATTGTCCAGCCGGGCATCGACCCCATCCGTCTTGCCAACCAGGCCGAGAACCTGCAGGTTCTGCTGGCCGGTGGCCACCCCGCCCACTCCCTCACCTTTAACATGTCGCTCGTAGGTGAGTTCGGCGGCACCGGCGCCACCTTCATCGTGCCGCTTCTGCTGATTCTCTTTATGAAGTCCAAGCAGCTCAAAGCCGTCGGTAAGGCCTCGATTGTCCCTGTTGCCTTCGCCGTCAACGAGCCGCTGCTCTTTGGCGCGCCGATGATCCTTAACCCCTACATGCTCATCCCCTTTGTTGCCGCCGGCTGCGTCAACGTGAGTGTTGCCAAGTTCTTTATCGATAACGTGGGCATGAACGGCTTCTCCTTCGTGGTGCCTTGGGCTACCCCTGCCCCCATCGGCATCTTCATCACCACAAACTTCCAGCTTATCGCCCTGGTGTTTGTCGCGATCATCATCTTGCTGGACGCCATCATCTACCTGCCGTTCTTAAAGGCATACGATAAGCTGCTCTGCGACCAGGAGGCCGAGCGCGCCGCCGAGCTGGGTCTCGAGTCCAATGGTGCCGCTGCCATCGCCGCCGACGCCTCTGCGCCCGCTGTCGAGCAGGCCACCGCTTCCGTCGAGACGACCGCCGCTGCCGCCGAAAGCAAGCCTGTCGCCGATCAGCCCGAGCCTGCCGCCGACGCATCCGCTAAGAAGGATGTCGACGGCCTGAAGGTCCTCGTCCTGTGCGCCGGTGCCGGCACCTCTGCCATGCTTGCCAACGCCATCAAGGAAGGTGCCGCGCAGACCGGAGAGAACATCGCTTCCTCCGCAGGCGCCTATGGTCAGCACACTGCCATCATGGATCAGTACGACGTTATCGTGCTTGCCCCGCAGGTCCGTAGCTACTACAACGACATGAAGGCCGACACCGATCGTCTGGGCATCAAGCTGCTCGCCCCGCGCGGTAAGGAATATATCGACCTTACTCGCGACCCCGCCGGCGCCATCAAGTGGCTCCGCGAGAACCTCGACTAGTTTCCTCCCTCTGTTGGTGCCCGGATCCCCAGTTCGGGCACCTCTCCCTATTCGTATCCCACAGAAAGGATGACTCATGACCAACCCCATGCAGTTCCCCGACGGCTTTGTGTTTGGCGGCGCCACCGCTGCTTACCAGGTTGAGGGCGAGACCCGTACGCACGGCAAGGGTAAAGTGCCCTGGGACGATTTCCTAGCTGCTCAGGGTCGCTTCTCCCCCGATCCCGCAAGCGATTTCTACAACAAGTACCCGGTCGATATCGACCTGTGCCAGCGCTTCGGCATCAACGGTATCCGCGTCTCCATCGCTTGGAGCCGCATCTTCCCCAACGGCACCGGCGAGATTAACCCCGAGGGTGTCGCCTTCTATCACGAGCTCTTTGCCACCTGCAATAAAGCCGGCGTTATCCCCTATGTCACGCTCGATCACTTCGATACGCCCGAGGCCTTTTACCAGGACGGTGGCGAGGGCTTTCTGACGCGCACGACGATCGACGCCTTTGTCGAGTACGCCAAGTTCTGCTTTGCCGAGTTCACCGAGGTCAAGCACTGGTTTACCTTTAACGAGATTCCCGCGACCGCCGAGGGCAGCTTTATCGTCGGCAACTGGCCGCACGGCGAGAAGTATCGCCTGGACAAGGCCTTCCAGCTCATGCACAACATGATGGTGGCCCACGCCAAGGCTGTTGTCGCCTTCCATGAGGGCGGCTTTGAGGGCGAGATCGGCATTGTCCAGAACCTGGAGCCCAAGTATCCCCTCGACCCCAACAACGCCGCCGACTGCGAGGCAGCTCGCATGGCCGACGTCATCAACAACCGCTGGGTACTCGACGCCACCTTCCGCGGCCACTATGCAGCCGATACCATGGAGGCTGCGACCAAGCTGGCCCATATCGCCGGCGGCGAGCTCGACGTCCGCGACGAGGACATCGCCGCGCTGACCGCCGCGCTCCCCTACAACGATTGCCTGGGCGTCAACACCTACAAGTGCCAGTTCCTGCGTGCCGCCGAGGGCGAAAACGACATCAACCACAATGGCACCGGCGACAAGGGCTCCTCGCGCTGGTTCCTCAAGGGCGTGGGCGAGTCATGCGTGCGCGAAGGCATACCCACCACCGATTGGGACTGGATTATCTATCCCGAGGGCCTCTACGACCTGCTGCTCCGCATTAAGAACGATTACCCCAACTACAAGAAGATCTACATCACCGAGAACGGCATGGGCTATAAGGACGACTTCGAGGACGGCTTTATCGACGACGCCCCTCGCATCGACTATATGCGTCAGCATCTCGCATGGATCCTCAAGGCAATCGACGGCGGCGTAAACGTCGACGGTTACTTTGTGTGGTCGCTACAGGACCAGTTCTCCTGGACCAACGGCTATAACAAGCGCTATGGCCTGTTCTACATCGACTTTGAGACCCAGAAGCGCTACCCCAAGGCGAGCGCGTACTGGTACAAGAACGTCGCGGAGACCGGCCTGCTCATGGCCTAACTTCAGCCGCATATCCCCTGTCGGCCGCATGCGAATCCCTCCACGGGTTCGCATGCGGCCTTTTTTGTTTTTGGTGAGCCCGAGCAGGCCGTTTATCTCGATCTGTAACATCTAGCAGGGATTTTCAATCCTAACTGTTATAGATTTAGACGAACGGGCGACCAGGGCTGAAAGATCTCAATCTGTAACACGTAGCCCACTTTTAACCGTCTAACTGTTACAGATCGAGACAATAAGATAGTCAAATCCGAACTTTCCAAGCAGTTATAAAGCATGGTTTCTAGTTTTCGGTATCACGAACATACTTTCGGTATCATTTAATGATACTATGATATCGAAAGTATGTTCGTGATACCGAAAGGAGCCGCATGCGCCAGTTCGATTACACCACAGTCCCAGCGGAACTCGAAGCAACTCCAATCACCAACCTCCTCCTCTCGATACGCGAGCATAAAGGCCGTCAGCTTGCTCTGAGTCAAGTCAAACCCGAACTTCTATCGTCACTTATGGAGGAAGCTAAGATCCAAAGCACCCAATCCTCCAACGGACTTGAAGGAATTGTTACCACCCAAAAAAGACTCAAAGCAATCATGGCGTATTCCGCCAAGCCAAGCTCCCGCGCAGAGGAAGAAATCGCTGGATACCGAGATGTGCTGTCGCTTATTCACGAGCAACACGATTCCATTCCCGTAACGCCATCGGTCATTCTGCAGTTGCATCGTGACCTCATGGCGCACACGGCAATCTCGTATGGAGGCCATTGGAAAGATGGCGATAACGAAATCGTCTCCATCGACAATCAAGGTAATCGATTTGTGCGCTTTAGGCCCCCTTCGGCTCTAGCAACCCCGGGACTTATTAAAGAAGCCTGCCAGTCCCTCAACGATGCTTTATCTCGCCAAGTTTGCGATCCCCTCCTTATATCGCTCCGCTTTATCTTCGATTTTGTTAGCATTCATCCCTTCAACGATGGCAATGGCAGGATGAGCCGGCTCCTTACAACGCTGCTGCTCGAAAAGACTGGATACGACGTTGCGCGTTACATCAGCATCGAACGACTTATTGAAGACAACAAAGCGCTTTACTACAACGCCCTCGCTGCAAGCTCCACTGGATGGAATGAAAATCAAAACACCGAAGTACCCTTTATCCGTTTCATGCTCGGAACAACCCTGGCCGCCTACCGAAAGCTCGAGCAGCGTACCTTAATTGAATCAAGCACTCGTCCCATGTCGAAGCAAGCGCGCATCGCTGTTCTATTTCAACAGAGACCCGGCGTCATTAAGAAATCCGACATCCGATCAAACTGCCCCGATATCAGCGAGGTTACCGTTAAACGAACCCTCGGTCAGCTTGTTAGCTGCAGCGCAATCGAAAAAACAGGAGCGGGTCGTTCGACGGGCTATATACTCAAAGACGTCCATGCTCTAGAACTATTCTTGCAATCCACAATACCCGACAGCGAGGCCGCAATAACAAAAGAGGCTCCAAAGGATAAGCTTCTTGAACGTGTAAACCGCGCCGAGGATGAAAGCAGAGAGGGGCTCTATGAAGACTACGATTCATTCTCAAGGGACATAAAGACGAAATACGGAGTCTAGTCATATCCCAGAATAGTCTCATCCTTGTTGCCCAAAATTATTTACGCGTCATTGTGAAGCGATAATCCCCGCGCCGGCAGGGGGCAGAAGTATCGCCTGCAGCGTTAGCTAGCAGATGACCTGCGTGTGCTCCTCGATGGCAGTGCGGTCCTCGGCGGTAATACCCGGCTCGCACACCACGGCGTCCAAACTGTCCAGGCGGCAGAAGGTGTAGAAGTCGCGCTTGCCGATCTTGCTGGAGTCGGCGATCAGATAACGCGAGTCGGCCTTGCTAAAGGCGAGCTGCTGGATACGACCCTCATCCATATTAGACGTAGACACGTCGCCATCCAGAATGCCGTTGGCGCCGATAAACGCCGTGTCAATCCCTAGTGCGCGCAGGGTATCCTCGGCCATGGGGCCCACAAAGGCGGCGGTGCGGCGACGGTACATGCCGCCCACCGGGCACAGCTCGCAATCCTCGCGCGCCTCGAGCAGGCTAAAGGCCGAAAGCGAATTGGTCACATAGATGGAAGACAGTTTGTCGGTGACTCGGAGAGCGCCAATGCGATCTCACGACGGTTGCGCGTATTGTCTCAATTAGATACTCAACGAAATACGGCCCCGCAGCTCAATAAGCTGCGGGGCCGTACCATACACCGACGAATCAACGACGAAGTGCATCCACTATTTGGCCAGCTCCTGAACGATCCAGTCAATTGCACCTTCGGGATCGTTGGTAAGGTCGATATACTCCTTGCCCCTTGTGGTGAGCAGTTTAATTCCAAGGCGATCGGTATCGGCCTTCATAGCGTCATAGTACATGCGTGCCTGGGGCGCCAGAACAATCACGTTGTACTGATCCATCGTCTCATAGTGGCTTCCGTACGCACCGGACTGAGAAACCAGATCGATACCCTTAGCAGCGGCACCTTCGCGAAGAGCATTTGCCAAGAGAGTCGAAGTGCCGGCACCCTGGCAAAGCACAAGCACGCGGATCTGCTCCGCCTTGTCCTTTACCGCCTCGAGAGCTTTTGCGACATTTTCCTGTGCGGCAATAGCATCTGCATCCGAGGTTCCTGCAGTCTCCTTTGCAGACTCTTCCAAACAAAGCTGATGGTCATACGCCTTGCAGAACGGATAGTAAATCACAAAGTCGACGACCAACAGCACTGCCATCAATACGAGAGAACGCAGATCGAGACCCGTGGTGAGGAACGCACCAATTGGGCCGGGAAGCGCCCACGGCATGGTATACATGGGGGCGTTCATTCCAATGACGTCAATGAATAATTTACCGATAATGGCGTTGACCATAGGAGCCACTAGGAAGGGCACGAACATATAGGGATTGAGAACAATCGGCATACCGAAGATAACGGGCTCGTTAACTCCAAAAATCACCGGGATAATCGATGCCTTGCCCATGGCTTTAAGCTGCTTGGAGCGCATAAACATGATCAGGATAATAGGAACGATGAACGTGCAGCCAGAACCGCCCAGACCGCCGATGAAGCTTGTAAAGTCCTGCGTGAGAGCAATTGACGGGTGTCCACCTGCTTGGAAAACCTCAAGATTGGTAACGGTATTGCCGTAGAGCGCAGCATTGATCGGACTCATGACAACCGAAGCAC
>WGSQ01000035.1 GCA_014871605.1 Collinsella sp.
CGCGCGTGCTACGGTGGCGCGTGTTGTGGAAGAGCCGCACGGCCTTGCCGGTACCGTCACGGACATCAAAAACCGTTACTTTGGCGGCAACGTGGACGTGACCGGCCTCATCGTCGCCTGCGACATCTTGGAGCAGCTGCCGCAAGACCTGTCGGGGGTTATGCTCTTTGTGCCTAAGCTCATGTTCAACGCCGACGGTATGACCCTTGACGAGTATCATCGTGACGAATTACTCGCAAGCCTTACCGGTCGCGGCGCCGAGGTTCATGTGGTATCGACCATGCCGCATGAGCTGCTCGATACCCTGGAGCACATCCTTGGCATAACGCCCGCCAATTCAACTATTCCCGCTGACCCTACCCATTAAAGGAGAGCAGATGAAACCTATCGTCGCCGTCGTCGGACGCCCCAACGTGGGCAAGTCCACGCTCGTTAACCGCCTGGCCCAGACCTCGGACGCCATCGTCCACGAGTCCCGCGGCGTCACGCGTGACCGCTCGTATCACACGGCTGATTGGAACGGCCGCGAGTTCACCATCGTCGACACGGGCGGCATCGAGCCGCTCAAGAGCGACGACGTCTTTGCCACATCCATCCGTGACCAGGCCCTTGCCGCCGCCGAGGAAGCCGCCGTCATCCTGTTTGTGGTCGACGGCCGCACCGGCGTCACCGAGGAGGACGAGTCGGTCGCCCGCATGCTCAAGCGCTGCGACAAGCCGGTCTTTCTGCTGGTGAACAAGCTCGACAACCCCGATCGCGAGAACGACAGCATCTGGGAGTTCTATTCGCTCGGTATCGGCGAGCCCACGCCGCTCTCGGCCCTGCACGGCCACGGCACGGGCGACCTGCTCGACGACATCGTGGCCCTGCTTCCGGAGGAAGAGGACGAGGTCGCCGATGAGTTCCCCGACGCGCTGAACGTCGCCATCATCGGCCGCCCCAACGCCGGTAAGTCTTCGCTGTTCAACCGCATCCTGGGCGCCGACCGCTCCATCGTGTCCAACATTGCCGGCACGACGCGCGACGCCATCGACACGGTCGTCGAGCGCAACGGCAAGCACTACCGCATGGTCGACACCGCGGGCATTCGCAAGAAGAGCACCGTGTACGAGAACATCGAGTACTACTCCATGGTTCGCGGCCTGCGCGCCATCGACCGCGCCGACGTGGCGCTGCTCGTCGTCGACGCCTCCGTGGGCGTTACCGAGCAGGACCAGAAGGTCATGGGTCTTGCCATCGAGCGCGGCTGCGCCATCGTTGTGCTGCTCAACAAATGGGATCTGCTCGACGACGACCGTAAGCGCGAGGCCTGCATGGAGACCATCGACCGCCGTCTGGGCGTCATGGCTCCCTGGGCCCAGTACCTGCGCATCTCTGCCCTGACCGGCCGCAGCGTCGAGAAGATCTGGGCAATGGTAGACGCCGCCGAAAAGACGCGCTCGCAAAAGATCAGCACCTCGCGCCTCAACACGTTCCTCACCGACCTGCGCGAGTTTGGTCATACCGTGGTGGACGGCAAGCGACGCCTGCGCATGCACTACGTGACCCAGACGGGCGTCAACCCGCCGACGTTCACGTTCTTCGTCAACCACAGCGACCTGGTCAACGACACCTACCAGCGCTACGTAGAGAACCGCATGCGCTCGACCTTCGACTTTGCCGGCACGCCCATTCGACTCTTCTTTAGGAAGAAGGAGCAAAAGGATGCATAATCCGATTCTGCTGACCGCCATCTGCGCCGTGGTCTCGTTCTTTATCGGAGCGATTCCGTTTGGCCTGATCCTGGGCCGCGTGTTCAACCACACCGACATTCGCAAGGCGGGCTCCGGCAACATCGGCACCACCAACGCCCTGCGTGTGGCCGGCCCCAAGGTAGCCGCGCTCACGCTGCTGCTCGACTGCCTTAAGGGCGCCATCTGCGTCCTTATCGCGCGTCCGCTCATTGCCGACTTGGGCTATGGCTTTCCGCCGAACATTATGGCGCCCGGTGCCCCCGGCGACTGGATGCTCGGCGTCATCTGCCTGGCAGCCGTGTGGGGCCATATCTTCTCGCCCTATCTCAACTTCCACGGCGGCAAGGGTATCGCCGTTGGTCTGGGCGTCATCCTCGCATGGTACTGGCCCATTGGCCTGTCGCTGCTAGGCATGTTTATCGTGGCCGTCGCCATCACCAAGTATGTGTCGGTGGGTTCGCTCGCCGCTGCCATCGGACTTCCCATCGCTGCTTGCGCGGTCTTTCCGTACAGCAGCCTGGGCCTCAAGTTCTGCATGGCGATAATCGGCATCACCGTGGTGTGGGCCCATCGCGCGAACATCAAGAAGCTCATGGCCGGTAAGGAGTCCAAGCTCTCGTTTACCAAGCGCGTCACCGAGCCCGACGATAAGTAGGAGAGAGTCATGAATGTTGCGCTGATTGGCTCTGGCTCCTGGGGAACCGCCGTCGCCGGCCTTGCCGCCGCGCGAGCCGAGCGCGTGACCATGTGGGCCCACAGCGAACAGACGGCCGCCGGCATTAACGCCGAGCATCGCAACCCGCGCTATCTGGTGGGATACGAGCTGCCGGACAACGTGGTAGCAACGACCGAGCTCGCCCGGGCGCTCGACGGTGCCGATGCGATCATCTTTGCCGTGCCCTCCACGCACTTGCGCGACGTATGCCATCGAGCAGCGCCGTTTATCGATGCCGAAACTCCGGTCCTGTGCCTCACCAAGGGCATCGAGCCGGAGTCCGGCCTGCTCATGAGCGAGGTCATTGCCAGCGAGATCGGCAACGAGCGACGTGTGGCGGCCCTCTCGGGCCCCAACCATGCCGAGGAGATCTGCCGCGGCGGGCTTTCTGCCGCCGTCATCGCCAGCAAAGATCCGCAGATAGGGGAGACCTTTAAGGACCTGCTCCTGTCCACGGCCTTCCGCATCTATCTGTCGCAAGACATGACCGGTGTCGAGGTCTGCGGCGCCATGAAAAATGTCATCGCCATCGTGTGCGGCATCTCCGCCGGCCCGGGTGCCGGCGACAACACGCTCGCCCTCATCATGACGCGCGGCCTGGCCGAGATTAGCCGTCTGGTGCATGCCCGCGGCGGTCAAGCTATGACCTGCATGGGCCTTGCCGGCATGGGCGACCTCATCGCCACCTGTACCTCGGAGCATTCGCGCAACCGCACCTTTGGCTACGAGTTTGCCCACGGCGTGTCGCTCGACGAGTACCAGGCACGCACGCATATGGTGGTCGAGGGCGCCGTCGCGGCCCGCAGCGTCAGCGAGCTTGCCCGCTCACTGGGCGTAGACATTCCGCTCACCTTTGCCGTCGAGCAAACGCTCTACAACGGTGTTACTTTGGATAGGGCGCTCGAGATCCTTACCGACCGCGTCCCCTCTCAAGAGTTCTACGGACTCACCGACTAGCGCAGAAAGGCTTCTACCATGGGTTCCATTAAAATCGCTCCGTCCGTCCTTTCGGCCGACATGGCCAACCTCAAGGGCGAGCTCGACAAGATCGCCGGCGCCGACTACGTGCACTTTGACGTCATGGACGGTCACTTTACCGGCAACCTCACCTTTGGCGTTGATATCCTCAAGGCCGTCAAGCGCTCCACCGACGTGCCGGTCGACGCGCACCTCATGGTGTCGAACCCCGACGAGACGGTCGATTGGTATGCCGATGCCGGTGCCGATATGATCACCGTGCACTACGAGGCCTCCACGCACCTGCACCGCACGCTCACGCATCTGCAGCAGCGCGGTGTCAAGGCCGGTGTGGTGCTCAACCCCGCCACGCCCGTCTGCGTGCTCGAAAGCATCATCGACGTTGTCGATATGGTGCTGCTCATGAGTGTGAACCCCGGCTTTGGCGGCCAGAGCTTTATCCCAGGTACTATCGCCAAACTTCACGAGCTCAAGGCCATGTGTGAGCGTCACGGCGTGTCGCCCATGATCGAGGTCGACGGCGGTATCTCTTCCAAGAACATCGCCGAGGTCGTCAAGGCCGGCGCCAACGTGCTCGTAGCCGGCTCCGCCGTATTTAAGTCCGAAGATCCCGCCGCCGAGGTTGCGCTGCTGCAGAAGCTGGGCAACGAGGCTGCACAGGAGGCATAAACCCTTATGACCGCAGGTCAAAACCGCATACCCGTGAATCTTGACTATGCCGCCTCGACGCCTATGCGCGCCGAGGCGCTCCTTGCGCAGCGCGAGTACGACGACAGCGAGCTTGCCGGCGTCAACCCCAACTCGCTGCACTCGCTCGGTCGCAAGGCCGCTGCGCGTCTGGAGGCCGCACGTCGCGAAATCGCCCGCAGCTTTGGCGCACGCGTCCGCCCGTCCGAGATCGTCCTGACCAACGGCGGCACCGAAGCCAACCAGCTGGCGCTCCTCGGTCTTGCCGAGGGCGCTCGTCAGCGCGATCGCATGCGTAACCGCGTGATCGTATCTGCCATCGAGCACGATTCGATTCTGGACAACCTGCCGCTGCTGCGTGCCGCCGGCTTTACCGTCGACCTGGTGCAGCCCTGCCGCGCGGGCTACATTGAGCCTGCCGCGCTTGTCGAGCTGCTAGGCGACGACGTGGCGCTCGTGAGCATCATGGTTGCCAACAACGAGACCGGCGTGGTGCAGCCCATCCGCGAGCTTGCCGCGGCCGCGCATGCCGTGGGCGCCCTGTTCCACACCGATGCCATCCAGGGGTATCTGCACATTCCGCTCGATGCCGCCGAGCTGGGCGTCGATGCCATGTCCGTCGCCGCCCATAAAATTGGCGGTCCTGTGGCATCCGGCGCGCTTTACGTTAAGACCCGCACGCCACTGCGCCCCCGCATTTTTGGCGGCGGACAGGAAGCCGGACGTCGCGCGGGCACGCAGGACCTGCGTACACAGCTGGCTTTTGCCGCCGCCGCCCGCACGCTGGCGCCCCATGTGGCCCAGGAGCGCACAACGCTACAGGCCTTATCCGATAAGCTCTACGCCACGCTTACGGCCCACCCGCACATTCACGCCACCATGGGCGACTACGCACATGCCGACCGTCTGCCCGGCATGGTTTCCATCTACGTCGACGGCATGGACTCCGAGGAGCTCATCATCAAGCTCGACGCCGCCGGCTTTGAGGTATCGGCCGGTTCTGCCTGCTCGAGCGGCAGCATGGACCCGAGCCATGTTCTCAGCGCCATGGGTATCGGTCGCGAGCAGGCGTTGGGCGCACTGCGCATTTCCTTCGATGACCGCGTGAATCCGGGCGATCTGGACGACTTTGCCCAGACGCTGCTCACGATCGTAGGTGCCGCATGATCGTCGCCCAGCTTGAGCGCGCCCTGCTTGCACGCTATCCCAAGGCGGACGCCGAACCCTGGGACCACGTAGGCTTATCCGTTGGCGACCCCGATGACGAGATCCGCGGCGTTGCCTGCGCGCTTGACGCTACCAGGGACAACGTGCAGCACGCCTTGGCAGCCGGAGCCAACGTGTTGCTCACGCATCATCCCGTCTATATCAAGGCACCCGAGGCATTTTGCCCGCCCAGCGCGACACGTCCCCAGTGCAGTGCGGCGCTCTACGAGGCGGCCCGCTGCGGAGTAAGCATTATCTCGCTCCACACCAACCTTGACCGCTCGCACGAGGCACGTGTTCGCCTGAGTGAGTTGCTGGGCGCAGAGCCCATGAGCTCACTGGAGCATGTGGACGAACCCGAGGCCTGCGGCCTGGGAGCCCTTACGACACTCGACGAGCCCTGCAGCCTGCGCGACCTTGCCACTCGCGCCGCCACGGCGTTTGGCGGCGACCCACGCGTGTGGGGCGAGGCCGATCGCCCGTGCCGCACCGTCGCCATTCTGGGCGGCTCCCTCGGCGACTTTGGCGAGCTTGCCATTGCCGCCGGTGCGGATGTCATCGTAACGGGCGAGGCGGGCTACCACGTGGCGCAAGACCTTGCCTTGCGCGGGCTGCCGGTGATCTTGCTAGGCCACGACCGCTCCGAGGAGCCGTTCGTTGATATATTGATGAACTCTGCAGTTGATGCCGGGGTCGACCCCCGTCATGCGATTAAAATACTGAACCCTTGCCAATGGTGGACTGTGACAAAAGGAGAGAACTTATGAGCGCCGGCGCTACGCTACTCAAGCTGCAACAGATCGATTTGGAGCTCGCCCGCAACAAGAGCGAACTTGCCAATATGCCGGAGCTCAAGGAGCTCGCTTCCAAGCGCAAGACCTATGTGAAGCTCAAGGCCGAGATGACCAAGCTCTACGCCCAGCGCAAGGACCTGGACATTGAGCTCGACGATCTCAACACCACCGAGATCCAGACCAATAACGCCATCGAGGCCGCCAAGAAGCGCCACGTTGATGGCTCTGACTACCGCGAGGTTCAGGACCTGGAGAACGAGCTCGCCACCCTGGCCAAGCGTCTGGACAAGATCGAGCACACCCGCAAGGACGTCGTCATCGCCCACAAGGAGGCGCTCGACCGCGAGGCTCGCGCGCAGGCCATCATCGCCAAGTTCGAGGAGGGCGTGAAGGCCGACACCAAGGCTGCCCGCGCCAAGGCCGCCGACCTCCAGGCACAGATTGATGCCGCCACCAAGGAGCGCACCGCCCTTGCCGCCACGCTGCCGACCGACGTGCTCACCGAATACGAGAGCCTGCTCAAGCAGTTCCGCGGCCTGGCCGTCGAGACCATCAAGGGCAACATCCCCACGGTTTGCCACACCGCGCTGCAGGCATCGTCCATGAGCGACCTCAACCACGACGGTAGGTCAATTACGCACTGCCCGTACTGCCACCGCCTCCTGGTACTCCCGAGCAAGGAAGCTTAAACGATGACGGCATCCAACAATTCAATGCAACTTGAGGGAAAAACGATCCTGCTGGGCATTACCGGCGGGATCGCCGCCTATAAGTCGTGCAATATCGTGCGCCTGCTGCAAAAGCGCGGCGCGCGCGTCAAGGTCGTTATGAGCGAGCATGCCACCGAGTTTGTGGGGCCGCTCACCTTCCGCGCGCTCACCAACGAGCCGGTCGCGGTGGGCCTGTTCGACGATCCCTCCGACCCCATCCACCACATTTCGCTCGCGCAGGAGCCCGATTTGATAGTCGTGGCGCCCGCGACGGCCAATATCATCGCCAAGATGGCCAACGGCATCGCCGATGACCTCATCTCCACCACGCTACTTGCCACGCCGCAACCCATCGTGATCGCACCCGCTATGAACAATGGCATGTGGAAGGCGCCGGCCACGCAGGCCAATATGGCCACGCTTTGCGAGCGCGGCGTCCACGTGGTGGGACCCGGTAGTGGCTACCTTGCCTGCGGCGACGTGGACACGGGACGCATGAGCGAGCCCGAGGACATCGTCGAGTCCGTCTGCGAGGTACTCAATCCCGTGCCGCAGGACCTGGCGGGCAAGCGCGTCGTGATTACCGCCGGCCCCACGCACGAGCCGATCGACCCCGTGCGCTTCATCGGCAACCGGTCGTCGGGCAAGATGGGCATCGCCCTGGCGGGGGAGGCCGCTCGCCGCGGTGCTGCGGTCACGCTTGTGCTGGGGCCGACATCGCTCGATGTTCCCCACGGCGTGGAGTGCGTGCGCGTGCAGACCGCCGAAGAGATGCTGCAGGCAGCGCTGAGCGCCTTTCAGACGGCTGATGCGGCCATTTGTGCGGCCGCTGTCGCCGACTACACCCCCGCGACCCCTGCCGACCATAAGCTCAAAAAGGCCAACGAGCGCCTGAATCGCATCGAACTGGTCGAGACGGTCGATATTTTGGCCGAGCTCTCGCGCCAGAAGGGGGAGCGGTGCGTGATCGGCTTTGCGGCCGAGACCGATAACGTCGTCGAGTACGCCGATCGCAAATTGGCCCGTAAGGGCTGCGATGCTATTATCGCCAACGATGTCTCGCGCGCCGATTCGGGCTTTGGAACCGATACCAACAAGGCCTGGATCGTGAGCGCAGCGGGCACGCAAGAACTTCCCGTGCTAACAAAACCCCAGCTCGCAGATACAATTTTGGACTTGCTTCAAAATTTGTAAAAAAGTTCTTGCACAAGTCTAAAGTTTCGGGTTAATATACTCTCTGTTGCGAGCGAGAGCAGAGCAACAAACAAAAGCTTCGGGACGTGGCGCAGCTTGGTAGCGCACTTGACTGGGGGTCAAGGGGTCGCTGGTTCGAATCCAGTCGTCCCGACCAGAAGTTTGCAGGTCAGGCACCTAGTGCCTGACCTTTTTTGTTTTTAGTCATCATGATTAATTTGCTTAAAGCAACGACGTTCCCGATCGATGTAACCACCGAATCAAAACGTGTGCATCAGCCACCGAAATCGACGTTTTTCGACATGTTTGGAGGCAGATGTACACGAATGCGAAATCCCCCGCCGCCCAAAAGTGCCCTCCACATGTCTGGACTCTCTATGGCTGCGCTGGATAGACATCGCCGGAACGGGTATAGTATCGAAAGTTTTGTCGTTAACCAGCGGGGGAGTCCTGTGGGCATCAAAAAGAAGATCAAAAAGGAGCTTATCGGCACTTCCGATTACCCGTCGAATAAGATCTTTACGATCTCCAATTTCATCACCTTTACGCGCCTGATCCTCACCCTGGTATTTCTGTACCTGTTTGTGACGGATAACAACCGCGTCATCGCCATCGCTATCTACGCCGTTGCCGCCTCCACCGACTGGATGGACGGGCAGATCGCCCGCATGACTAAGACGGTCTCGTGGCTCGGCAAGGTCATGGATCCCATTTGCGACCGCGCGCTGCTGTTCACCGGCGTGCTGGGACTGGTGGTCCGCGGAGAGCTGCCCATCTGGGTCTGCGTGCTCATTATTGGCCGCGACATCTATCTGGGCATCGGCACGCTTATCGTGCGTCATTATCACCGTCGCCCCATCGATGTCGTCTTTCCCGGAAAGATTGCCACTGCGCTGCTCATGACCGGCTTCTCGCTCATGCTGCTCGGGTTCCCCGTTGTTGACGGCCTGCACCTTTTACCTTCAACCCTTACGGCCTTCCCGGGCCTCAACGGAAGCTCGGTGCCCCTCGGCATCTTCTTTGTGTACGGCGGCGTGATCTTCTCCATGCTCACGGCTGTCATCTACTCCATTAAGGGCGGAGTGGCCATTAAACAGGCTCTCGCGCATCCCGAGGACGAGGACATCGACTTTCTGAACCCTGAAATCGAAGACTGATTCGTTGGGGTATGATTACGTACGGTTCATTATTTGCGGCACGTCCGCGATAAGTTAGGGGTTGTCATGGACAACATGGTTAACAATATGTCTCAGAATGATAAGACTGCTGACGCTACCTGCGTATTCCGCGTGCCTTCAAGCGACGTCACCGTTCCCGACCTCATGGCCAACGTGCGCATCACCGCCCCCGTTCTGTCCATCGTCAAGGGTCCGCAGACTGGTGCCGCCTTTGAGCTCGAGGACGACGTGACCACCATCGGCCGCGATCCCGCGAACGGCATCTTCCTCAACGACATGACTGTTTCGCGCAGCCACGCGCGCATTATTCGCGAGGGCCTCGGCGCTCGCATCGAGGACCTGGGCTCGCTCAATGGTACCTGGGTCGACGGTGCCATCGTCAATGCAGCCCCGCTGCACGACGGTTCTTCCGTTCAGATCGGTACGTTTACGCTCATCTACCACGAGAGCACGCCGGAGCGCATCGAAACCGGTGAGTAGGGCATGGCCGAACGCAACTATCTGAGTATCGGCCAAGTCGTCAACCTACTTCGAGGCGCATACCCCGATCTTTCGAACTCAAAAATTAGATTTCTAGAGGATGAGGGGCTCATTACCCCTCATCGTACGCCTAAGGGATACCGTCAGTACTCTAAGGAGGACGTTGATCGCCTGGAGGTCATCCTGCACTTGCAGAAGACCCGCTACATGCCGCTCAACGTGATTAAGCAGCGCTTGGAAAACGCCACGGACTTGTCAACGCTCGCCTACGAGGTGGGCTTGCTGTCCGATGTTCCGCTCAAGACGGAGCCCAAGGAGACTAAGCAAAAGCTGCATCCCATCGAGACCATTCCCGATATGCTGGGCGTCGAGATTTCGTTTATCCGTTCGCTCGCCGAGAACGACCTCATTCGCATCATCAAGAGTCCGCAGAATCGTGAGCTCGTCGATGGTCGCGATTTTCCGATCATCCGCTACTGCTCAGAGCTGTCGCGCTTCCATATCGAGCCGCGCAACCTGCGTCAGTACGTGTCTTCCGCCAACCGCGAGTCCTCGATGTTTGAGCAGGTGCTCGTGAGCATGCTCGGCATGGATACTTCCGATGACGAGCGCGACGCCAAGCTCGAGCGTGCGTTTAAGAAGCTTCACGACCTGACGGAGGGCGTGCACACCGCGCTGCTCAAGAACCGCGTTTTTGAGTCGCTCAACGCCGTGGTCGAGGACGCCGACATCGATGCACTCGATGAGGAAATCACTCGCTCCGAGTCCAGCAAGGCCAAAAGCGAAGAGACATCCGCGCCGGCTTCGCACGAGGATTCTCTCGTAAAGCCGCTCAAAGTCGTCGCCCCTTCGCAATCCGGCACCGCCACCGCGGGCAAATAAGCGCTGCTGAAATTTCGGGAACCCATTGAAAGGTCATGCAATGTACGACTTCGAATCTCAAATCGTCGACATCCCCGACTATCCCGAGCCCGGAGTCATCTTTAAAGACATCACACCGCTCTTTGGCAATCCCGAGGCGCTCAAAGCCATGACCGATTCCCTCGCCGAGCACTTTGCCGGCATGGGAATCACCAAGGTCGTGGGTCCCGAGGCTCGCGGCTTTATGGTTGGCGTACCGGTGGCTGTAGCCCTTGGCGCCGGCTTTGTTCCCGCACGTAAACCGGGCAAGCTACCGCGCGAGACCGTAAGCCAGAGCTACGAGCTCGAGTACGGAACGGATTCCATTGAGATCCATGCCGACGCTATCAGCTCTAAAGATACCGTGTTGATTCTGGACGACTTGGTCGCGACGGGCGGAACCGTCGAGGCAACAGGTAAACTGGTGCGAGATATGGGCGCAAAGCTTGTCGGTTACGGTTGTATCCTTGAGCTTGCGTTTCTCAACCCGCGCGAGAAGCTCACGCCGTCTGATGACGATGTGGAGCTCTTTAGCCTGGTGACGGTGGACTAGCCGTTACCCTTAGTTACTGGAAAGGAAGCTACATGCGCACAGCAAACACGCATAAAAACATGGCACGCTGCGCTGCTACGGCAACCCTCGCTTGTGTTTTGGGCTTGGGCCTCGCGGCTCCTGCCTACGCCGATACCGCATCCGACCTTGCCGCTGCTCGTACTAAGCTCGAGCAGATCGGTACCCAAACCCAGCAGATTTACGATGAACTCGCCACGCAGACGCAGGCGCTCGATCAGACTGCTGGCGAGATCACGCAAAAGCAGCAAGAGATCGCCGATGGTCAGGCCAAGCTCTCGACCTATGTCGCCGGCGAGTACAAAACCGGAGGTCTGAGCCTGCTTCAGGTTCTGACGGGTGTCGATGACCTGAGCGATATGCTCAACCGTCTGTTCTACTACGGCAAAGTTTCCGATAAGCAAGCTCAGACCATTCAAGAGGTCAAGGAGCTTAAGCAGCAGCTCACCGATAAGCAGGCCGAGCAGGAGAAGAACGTCGCCGCCACGCAAAAGAAGGTCGACGAGCTTAACGCCCAGCAGGCTGAAGCCCAGAACGTCGTAAACTCCCTGGATTCGCAGCTGCAGGCCGAGCTTGCCGCCGAGGCCGAGGCCAACGCCGCGCTGCAGGCCGGCATCAACGCCAGCACCGCCGAGAAGGCCACGGTGAGCAACGAGACTGCCGGTACGACCGAGAACACCAACAACGGTGGCCAGACCAGCAATAACAACAACCAGGGCGGCAACACTCCGGCTCCTACGCCGGCACCTGCTCCGACGCCGCAGCCCTCCACGCCTGCTCCGGCTCCGACGCCTTCTGCTCCGAGCCAGTCCGTCGACGGCGGTTCTGTTGTCTCGCGAGCATACAGTAAGCTTGGTTGCGCTTATTCCTGGGGCGGAATTGGCCCGAACAGCTTTGACTGCTCTGGTTTTGTTAGCTATTGCCTCACTGGTCGTTATTGCCGCCTGGGCACCACGGGTACCTTTATGGGCTGGACGCGTGTGTCCGATCCGCAGCCCGGTGACGTTGTGGTCAACTCGTACCACACCGGCATTTACATCGGTGGTGGTCAGATGATTCATGCTTCTGACTACAACACGGGTGTTATCATCAGCTCCGTTGCCGCCGGCATGAACAACAACTACATTTTCGTGCGCTACTAAGTATTCAGATAAAGCAAACGGATATGGACCTCGTGGCTTTGAGTCATGAGGTCCATTCTTTTGCCTTTAGTGCAGTCCGCTATCTAGTTTTGAATACTAGATAGCGGCCCAATCGGTCTGCAAGATGGCTATAATTGAATGGGAACGATTAGAAAGGACCCTCTATGAGCTGGGCACTTATCTCCGATTCAAGCTGCAACCTCCGCGATTGGCAACCGACCGCGCCCCATACCACCTTTGCATTTGCGCCCCTCAAAATTCGAGTGGGGGAGCATGAATTCGTCGATGACCTTTCGCTCGATGTTCATGAGCTCAACTGCGCTGTTCAGGCGGAGACGAACGCTTCTTCGAGCGCTTGTCCCAGCGTAGGGGAGTGGGCCGAGCTCTTCAAATTGGCAGACAAGACCATCTGCATGCCGATCTCTGAGGGCGTGTCGGGCAGCTACAACGCGGCAGCCACGGCTCGCGATATGGTTCTTGCCGAGGAGCCCGACCGACAGATTCATCTAGTCAATTCACGCGCAGCTGGCGGCAAAATGGACCTCATTTTCTTGCTGTTCGACCGCTATCTTGCAAGCAATCCGAATGTCTCATTCGAGAATGCTTGCGCATACTTCAATAGCCTTGAACAGAACAGCAAAATCCTCTTCAGTTTGTGCAATTACGAAAACCTCGCCAAAGCCGGACGTATCCCTAAGGCAGCCGGCGTCATTGCCAACAAGCTCAATATCCGCATTTTGGGCACGGCGAGTGAGGCCGGTAAAATCGAACTCGTCGGGCACACGCGTGGCGAAAAGAAGATGCTCAACAAGATCATCGACACTATGGAAGCCGAGGGCTTTACGGGCGGCGAGGTCGTTATCGACCATGTCGAGAATGAGGCAGGCGCCCAAGCACTTGCCAGCCGAATTGTGGAGCGCTGGCCAGGCTCCAAGACTATCATCATGCCCTGTAACGGGCTAGATTCATACTATGCCGAAATGCATGGGCTCATTATCGGCTACGGCATGGGCGTGGCTTCGGGCCAATAACGTCCAACCAAGCAAAAATACGGGCGGGACAAAGTGACAGATGACCCTTTGCTCCGCCCGTTTTATACATCGGCTAGCTATTAAACCCATTAAACTTTAGATAGCTCATCAGGTACGCCTTCGAAACGAAGGATGAAACCGCACTGCGCACAAGCAGCGACTCGCGTGTGACCTGATGCGCCGTATCGGGAACCGGCGTCTGCTCGAC
>WGSQ01000036.1 GCA_014871605.1 Collinsella sp.
GGACTTGCAGCGACGGACCTCAGGACGCTCTTACACCACGTCTGCGCGCGCGACCTTCCGGATGCCCCTCAGAGACGAAAAAGCAAAAACGGCCCCCGTTTTAGCGTCGTCAGAGCCAAAACGGGGGCCGTTCCATGCTTCGGTTAACTGATAAAGACCTTTACCTTGCTGAATACTCGCGATTTTGCACGTCGCTACAGGGGGTACCCTTGCTTACGGCAGAATATGAAAGCCGAGCGAGGCGATATCCTTGGCAAAGCCGCGCACGGTGTCGAGCGAGACCTCGTACGGATCACGGCCGATGTTCTTGCGCTTGGCCAGGATGCTGTTGGGCACCGTGATGATCTGGCAACCGCAGGCTTCGGCCTGGTAAATGTTGATGAGCTCGCGCGTGGACGCCCACAGGACCTCACAGTTGGGCTTGGCGGCGGCCTTCTTGACCGACTCCGTCATAAACGGAATGGGGTCGACGCCGGTATCGGCGATACGGCCGGCAAAGAGCGAGATAATGGACGGCGTCTCGGTGTCAACGGCCTCGACCATCTCATCGACCTGCGTAGGCGTAAAGATGGTGGTGACGTTGACCTTGATGCCGTCGGCGGAAAGCTTGCGGACCAGCTCGGCGGTGGACTCGCCCTTGGTGGTCACGCACGGAATCTTGACGTAGACGTTCTCGGCCCAGGTAGCGATCTCGCGGGCCTCGACCTCCATGGTCTCGACGTCGTCGGCAAAGACCTCAAACGACACGGACACATCGGTGATGTGGGCCAGAACCTCCTTGGCAAACGCGCGGTAATCCGTCACGCCGCCCTTCTTCATAAGGGACGGGTTGGTCGTGAAACCCTGAACGTTGCCGTTCTCGTACATGTCGAGCATGCCCTCGAGGTTTGCACCGTCAGCGAACACCTTGATTGCCATCTGCCTGATTCCTTTCGTTAGCATACGGCCGATAAACTGCTAAACACTTTACCTACGTTTATCAAGGCGTGAGCTGCGGTTTTTTATCTTCTCGGCGAACGGTATAAACACCTCAGTGTTTGGATTGATAAATCGATTGAGCATGCAAAAGCAAAGAGTCGCAGTTTAAGCAAACGTCAGAACGCGGGATTCATTAGATGAGGCCGAAATGCTGCATCGCTGTGACGGTGCCGTCGTGTGCGACATCGTCGGTCACGTAGTCGGCGACCGCCTTGACCTCGGGCATTGCGTTGCCCATGGCCACGGCCGTCTCGACAGCGGCGAGCATACCCAGATCGTTGCCGGAATCGCCAAAGCCAAAGGTGCGTGCATTGCCAGTGCGGCCCAGATACTCCAGCGCTCGCGCCACGCCCACGCCCTTGTCGATGCCCTTTGGGCTCAGCTCGCGATTCTGACCACCGGTGTTGCACAGCTCAAACTCGCGATCGATAAAGCCGTCACCGTTATCTACGCGCGCCAGGCTGGGCGCGTTGAGGCACACCTTGCCTACGCGCAGACGGCCGTCGACGCGCATTTCCTCGGCGCTGTGCACCACGGAAGCGCCGATCAGAGACGACTGCTCAACACCCGCGGGCTCCAGAGCAAAAGTAGCCACGTTGGTCTCGAAAAAGGCCTCAATCCCTGCCGCGGCCATACGGCGTGCAAGCTCCTCAACAATGTCTTCGTCAAAGCAGTCCTCATGCACCACGCGGCCCTCGACCTCGAGCGTGGCGCCCGCCATGGCAACGACACCCGCCGGGTTCAGCGCGCGCAGGCCATCGGCAATCAGCCACAGGGGACGACCCGTGCAGATAAATGCCTTGTGCCCTGCGTCGCGCAGGCGATGAAACGCCTCGACGACCGCCTGCGAGGGGCGAACCGCCGAAAAGTCCTTATCGGTCATGTTGTCGGGATCGAACGACGTCAGCGTGCCGTCCACGTCAAAAAAGAGCACGGCGGAATCGGGGCACGCATCAATCATATGGGTTCCTTTCGGGGGCGAGAGTAAACGAAGCATCCATCATATAATGGAGCGACGCAACCAGAGAGGTCACCCATGGAATTTTACGCAAGCTGCCCCGAGGGCTTTGAGCCCGCACTCGCCGATGAGCTTAAACGCCTCGGGCTTTCGCATGTTCGCCGGCTGAAGGGCCGCGCCACATTTGAGGGCGAGCTCGAAGAAGGCTACCGCGCCTGTCTGTGGTCGCGCCTGGCGAGCCGTGTGTTCGTGGTACTCGGGCGCTTTGAGGCGCAGGATGCCGATGAACTGTACGACAGCGTTTACGACATCGCCTGGGAGACCATCATCTGCCCCGGCGCCACCATCGCCATCACCGCCCGCGGCGTGACCGAGCAGCTGCGCAACACGCGCTTCTCGGCCCTGCGCGCCAAGGACGCGCTGTGCGACCGTCTGGCCGAGACCACGGGCCGTCGCGCCGATGTCGACGCCGCCGATCCCGATGTTCACCTGCTGCTTTCGCTGCGTCAGCGCCGCGCGAGCATCAGCCTGGACCTTTCGGGCGACCCGCTGTTCAAACGCCTGCCGCCCGCAGCGACCCGCGCCGGCGAGGGCGCGCACGTGCTGCGCCCCGACTACGCCGCCCTGGTGCTGGCGCAGGTCGGCTGGACCACGTTATGCGAGCGCGAGCTGACGGCCGACGATTACGAGAATGAGGCCCTGCCCACGTTGATCGACGCCTCATGCGCCGGCGGCGGCCTACTGCTAGAAGCCGTGAATATTCTGACCGACCGCGCCCCGGGCGCTGCACGCGAGCGCTGGGGCTTTGAGGGCTGGCAGCTGCACGACGCCGTCCTGTGGGAGCAGCTGCTTGCCGAGGCGCGCGAGCGCGAGGCGGCAGCGCGCGAGCGGCAGGCGCGCATCGTCGCCATGGACATTGACCCCACCGCCCGCAAGACTGCCGAGCGCATGGTCAAATGCGCCGGCTACAAGCGCTTTGTCGATTTTTGCGCCGCTAAGTCCGCCACCGTGCTGGACCACGCGGGCACTGTCGCCGGTGCCGCCCTCGTCGCGGATACGACCGAGACACCGCTTTCACTCATGCACGATGCCATGACGCTCATCGGCGAGCTGCGCCGCGCCCCCGAGCTCGCTTCGGCGCCGGTCGCCGCTCTCACCCGCGACGGCTTGCTGGCCCGCGCGCTCCACGCCGAGCCCGAGCGCTCGATCGCCGTCATGCCCAACAACGAGGAGGCAACTATTGAGGTTTGGCCCTCGCTCGACCACGCCGCCGCTGCATTCGAAGCTGCGACCAGTGCGGATGCCGAGGCCGAGGTTGCGGATGCCAACGAAGTCAACGATGAAGCCGCCGCTTCCGCCATGCCCGAGCCTGCCGCCATACTCGACCTGGGCGACGGCAAGCCGTTGCCCGTGCTCATCCCCGAGTCGGAGCAGTTCGCCAACCGCCTGCGTAAGAACGCCCGTCTGCGTCGAAAGTGGGCAAAGCGCGAGGGCGTGAGCTGCTACCGCGTCTACGATGCCGACCTACCCGACTACTCCGCCGCCATTGACCTGTACGAGGGCTGCCCGCAGACGCCGGGCCGCTGGCTCGTCATCGCCGAGTACGCCGCGCCTAAGACCATCGACCCCGCGCTTGCCCAGGCCCGCATGCTCGATATCTTGGCCATCGCGCCGCGTATCCTGGACGTCCCGGCCGAACATGTGCACGCCAAGGCCCGCATGCGTTCGCGCGGCGGCTCGCAGTACGGCAAGCAGGGCGCCGGTAAGGGCGGCTCGGGCGAGCGCGCCAACATCGCGCGCCGTCGCCTGCCGCTCATCGAAGAGGGCGGGCTCACCTTTGCCGTCAACTTTGACGACTATCTGGACGTGGGCATCTTCCTGGATCACCGCGTCACCCGCAACCTGGTGCGCGAGCACGCCAAACAGGCGCGTCGCTTCCTCAACCTGTTCGCCTATACCGGCACCGCCACCTGCTATGCGGCAGACGGCGGCGTCGAGGAAACCGTGACGGTCGACCTTTCCAACACCTACCTGGACTGGGCCGAGCGCAACATGCGCCAGAACGGCTTTGTTGGCCCGCAGCATCACTTTGTGCGCGATGACGTGCTCGCCTGGATTCGCGACCAGCGCCAGACGCGCAACCGCTGGGACCTGATCTTTGTCGACCCGCCCACGTTCTCGAACTCATCCAAGATGGGCCGCCGCACCTGGGATGTCCAGCGCGACCATGTTGAGCTTTTGGCCGGCGTATCGCGCCTGCTCGCACAGGGCGGCCACGCCATCTTTAGCTGCAACCTGCGCGGCTTCCGCCCCGAAACGCGCAAGCTCGCGCGTGCGGGCGTGGTGCTACAGGACATTACGGCGCAGACCATCCCCGAGGATTTCGCACGCAACCAGAAGGTGCATCATTGCTATATCGTGCGCCGCCTGCCCATCGAGGACGCCATGGCCGAGGTCGGCTTTAGCGCCGAGGAAATTGCCGAGCGCGTCGAGGAACTGCGTAACCCCGAGGCCCGCAAGCCCCGTGCGGCAGTACCCGCGCACGCGCAGGCCGGCAACGGCAAGTCCAACTTTGCCGGTAAACCCTCCCCCGCCGGCAAGCCTAAAAAGAAGAAGTTCTACGCCAGCAAGCCCAAGGGCAGATAGACAAAGTTGCGGTGGAATAGTTCCTAAAAAGCCTGGTAAAGGCCCAAACAGGAACTATTTCACCGCAACTCATATTGGGATGGCGGATGCCGACCTATCCCTGGATGACCAATCGGTAACCAATACCCACGTGCGTCTGGATATAGCGCGGATGCGCGGGGTCGGACTCGATCTTCTTGCGCAGCGTGCCCATAAAGACGCGCAGGCTCGCCAGGTCGCTCTTAGTTGCCGTGCCCCAAATCTCGTGCAGGATAAACTGGTGCGTTAGTACCTTGTCGGCGTTATGTGCCAGCAGGCACAAGAGCTTGTACTCAATCGGCGTCAGATGCAGCTCCTCGCCATCCATCGTGGCAATGCCGGCATCAAAGTCGATATGCAGCTCACCGGCATCGAACGTGCCCTCGGAGGCAACGCCGCCCGATTGCGCATACGAAAGGCGCCTGAGCGTCGTGCGAATGCGCGCGAGCAGCTCCTCGACCGAAAACGGCTTGGTCAGGTAGTCGTCGGCGCCGGCATCGAGTGCGCGAATCTTGTCCGCATCCTCGCTACGCGCCGATACCACGATAATCGGCATGCCCGACCATGCGCGCACCGACTCCACCACCTTGACGCCGTCCATATCGGGCAAACCCAGGTCGAGCAGCACAATGCTCGGTGCCTGCGATGAGGCGGCAGCGATGGCGGCATGGGCGGTCTCCACGGCCATATGACGCAAGCCGTGCGCCTCGAGCGCGGCAACAATAAGATTGCGGACAGCGGGGTCGTCCTCAACGACCAAGATGAGCGGTTTTACGGCAGAGTTCGGCACAGCGCTACTCCTTATCAAACGAAACGTCGGCGACGGGAAGCTCAATCGTAAAGACCGAGCCGTGCGGGTCCGCCGCGGCAACCTCTATGCTACCGCCATGCGCCAGCGCAATGGAGCGGCAGAGCGAAAGACCCAGGCCCACGCTGCGGTGACTGTCAGCCAGACCGTGGTTGGCGGTGTAGAACGACTCAAAGATCCGCTCGCGGTCCTCGGCTGCGATGCCCGGACCATCGTCGACCACCGAGCACGCCACGCGTCCATCGTCGACGCTAATCGAAATCATGATATGCGAGCCCGTGGGCGTATAGGTGATGGCGTTGTTCACCAGATTGACCACCAGCTGCACCATCAGGCGCGCATCGACGTTGACGAGCGCCGGCTCATCGCACGCCACCACCTTAAGGTCGTGCTCGCGCACGGCAGGGTTCACGTGGCGCAGCGCCTCCTCGACGATATCGTCCATGAGCTCGAGCGTGGTCGACAGGCGCATACCGCCGCCCTCGAGCTTGGTGATGGCGAGCAGGTTCTCGACGGTGGCGTTGAGCCATTGCGCATCCGAGCGAATGGACAGGAGCAGGCCGCGGCGCGTCTGGCTATCGAGCACGGCCGTGCCGGTCGAGCCCTGGTCGAGCAGCACGTCGGCATTGCCCGAAATACTGGTGAGTGGCGTGCGCAGGTCGTGCGAGATGGAGCGCAGCAGGTTGGCGCGCAGCTGCTCGTTTTTGGCGAGCACCGCCGCCTCCTCGCGGGCCTCCATGGCGCGGGCGCGATCGAGTGCCAGCTCGCCTTCGCTCACGATAGCATCGGCAAGCGTCCGCTCCTCATGCGTCAGCACGTCGGGCTCGGCAACGATAGCCAGCACGCCCACCACCGAGGCGGGGTCGCCCGAGCGCACGAAGCCGTCACCTGTGCGGACCGTCAGGTAGATGCCATAAAACGCCGAGCCGCCAAACGTGGCGTCGAGCGGCGTCCCCACATAGGCGGACGCCGAGAGCCGCGGCGGCATCTGCGGCGCCAGCTCGTGCACCGGCGCGGCATCGCCCACGGCCGTGTACGTCGCACGCGGAAGCAGGTCATCATCGTCGGCGTCGGCGCTGTACCATACGACCGGACAGCCCGAAAGACGCGCCAACTGCGTTGCCATGGCATGCACAATCTGCTGCTGATCGGCACACCGCTGCAGCATGCGGTTGGTCTCGAGCACCATATGCGTGCGGCGGTCGCTAGCGGCAGCCTGTGCCAAGGCGCGGCGCAGGGCCAACGCAATCGAGCTCGACACAAGCGAGACCACGAACATGATGAAGAACATGCCGGGATAGACGCGGTCGATAAGCGACAGCGAGTAGCGCGGGTCGACAAACAAGAAGTTGTAGAGCGCCACGGCGGCAGCCGAGCTCAGCAAGCAATACAGGCGACTCCAGGTAAAGAATGCGCACAGCTGAACGGCGAACACATAGACAATCATGATGCTCGGCGCGAGACCCGGATGGTCGAGCAGCGCGCCCACAATCGTCGCCGCGACCAGCAGCCCCACCGATACGCAGGCGTCATACAGAGGAGTGCGGCGCGTCAGCGTTGTGCGCCGCCACCAAAAGCTATCGGCAATATCGCCGTCCGTACGGACGTCCATCAGCGCCCCGCCCCTCTCTCAAAAACAAAAACCACCACAGGGGACAGGCACCTTTGTGGTGGTTTCCCTTGTGGTGGTTCCAAGTGTATAGCCTTTGCAACCGGCGGTCGCTAGACAAACAACACGTGCGCGAGCAGCGCGCAAACGCACGCCGCGACAAGCAGCGTAACCACGACCGAGATCACGCGGTCGGCCATGTCCATGTTGGCGCGATTCGTAAAGAACCGATCTTCGGCGGCGTCGACGCGCGCCTCACGCACCATTTCGACCACCGCCTCACGGCCATCGAGCGCCTTTGTATCCATGTTTGCCTCCCCGGCCTCAATCTTGTCCATCGAAAACCAACTCCATGCAGCCTGTCGGCGACTACGGCCGCTCGTTGGGGGCCAGGCGCTGCATCTTATTCACAGCCTTAAACTTGGTGAACAGCGGCACGTACTCAAAGCTCACGTTGGAGTTCTCCAGGCCGTACCAACGCGCGGGCGTGCCGGCGGCGCGGCGGATGATGTACTTGAGCGTGATGGCCGTACGCTCGCTCGGCTCCACATCGCTTTCGGGCGCCAGAAGCTTACGGATCAGGACGAACTTGAACGTGCCGATGTTACCCGGATCCTTGTAGACCGAATAGTCATGCGTCTGCGGCGGCAGCTCGCCGGTGGCAGCCAGGTCCTGAACGACCTGACGCAGGTAGGCATTGACGCGCTGGTTGATCTTGTAGCCCAGGTACAGATGCACACGGAACACGTAGTCGGTGCCGAACGTCTCGACCGAATAGGCAAAGGTGTGCGGTTCGTCCATGGTCTCG
Organism: Collinsella sp.; assembly: GCA_014871605.1. Lineage (GTDB taxonomy): Bacteria > Actinomycetota > Coriobacteriia > Coriobacteriales > Coriobacteriaceae > Collinsella. The sequence continues at coordinate 7,826 of WGSQ01000036.1, forward strand.
ACGTTCACAAACCACCAGGCGTGGGCACGCTTGGGATGCTTGTCCAAGATCGAGTAGACGATATCGCGGTCGATGTAGTCGGTATGGGTGTCCTTGGTCAGGTACACGACGTTGTCGCTCATGCGCTCATAGCGATCGTCGTCGCGCAGGCGCTTGAGCTGCGGCAGGTAGCTGCGCAGCGGCAGCAGCGTAAACTGGCGCTGCTCGACCGCCGTGCCGTTGTACCAGCACACCATAATGCCCATGATGAGTGCAGCCATGAGGATGGTGAAGTAGCCGCCGTGGAAGAACTTGGTGAGCGAGCTCACGAAGAAGAAGCCTTCGAGCAAAAGGAAGAAGGCCGCGAAGATCCACGGAGCAACCTTGAGCTTGCGCTCCTCGTGCAGGTAGAAGAAGAGCAGCAGCGTGGTGCACATCATAGTCAGCGTAATGGCAAGGCCGTAGGCGGCTTCCATATGCGCCGAGTTCTGGAACAGCAGCACCACGATGACGCAGCCGACAAGCATGACGTTGTTGACCATGGGGATGTAGAGCTGGCCCTTGGTCTCGGCAGGGTAGAAGACCTGCATGTGCGGCATGAGGTCCAGGCGGCTGGCCTCGGACACCAGCGAGAATGCGCCGGTGATGAGCGCCTGCGAGGCAATGATGGCCGCGACGGTGGAAAGGCCTACGGCAAACGGGCGCAGGCCCGGGGCGAGCATCTGGTAGAACGGGTTGAGATCGGCAATGCCCATGAGCTCGGGGTTGGCAGCGTTGTTCATAAGCCAAGCGCCCTGGCCCATATAGGAAAGCAGCAGGCAGCACTTAACGAACGGCCAGGTAGCGTAGATGTTGCCGCGGCCGACGTGGCCCATGTCGGAGTAGAGCGCCTCGGCACCGGTGGTGGCGAGGAAGCAGCTGCCCAGAATCATGATGCCCGCGTGGTTGTTGGGGCTCAGCAAAAAGGCGATGCCGCGCACCGGGTTGAGACACAGCAGCACGGCGGGGTGCTGGAAGACAAAGAACAGACCCGTGCCGCCCAGGAACAGGAACCACAGCGTCATGATGGGGCCAAAGGCGTGACCGATCTTGGCCGTACCGATGCGCTGTACCAAGAAGAGCGCGATGATGATGGCGAGCGTAATGGCGACGACGCGGCCTTGGTCATCGCCCAGCACGGCATGGACCGCCGGGATGGTGCGCAGGCCCTCGATGGCCGTGGTAACGGTAACGGCCGGCGTCAGGATGCCGTCGGCGAGCAGCGCGGCGCCACCCAGCATGGCGGGGATGATGAGCCATTTACCGCAGCGCTTAACCAAGCTGTACAGGGCAAAGATGCCGCCCTCACCATGGTTATCGGCGCGCAGCGAGATGAGCACATACTTGATAGTGGTCAGCAACGTGACCGTCCACACGACAAGGGAGAGCGCGCCGAGCACGAACTCCTCCGTGACGCTTCCGATGCCGCCGTTGCCGGCAACGAGCGCCTTGGTTACATACATGGGGCTGGTGCCGATATCGCCGTACACCACGCCTAGCGTGACGAGCATCGCCGAGATGCTCACAGGAATCGCAGCGTGCGAGGCTGCCTCCTTGGCCTTTTGTTCCATAAGCCGGTTTCCTCCCAACTTTAACGTTCGAGGGGATTATAGGTAATCGGCCCATGTTTTAATGCACTGTTTTCCCAGCTAGATAAAGATTTATACAGTCTTTAGGCCACCGCGGCGATATGGAATGTGACAAAGGGGCTGTCCCTTTGTCACATTCGTCATTTTCCAAGCCAATTTTTGAACCACCACTCCATGGAGCGGCTCATCTCGGCCATAAAGGGACTCGTGTGCTTGCGGGTATAGATGTCCACGACGCGCTCGCCCACCTCGCGGGCATGCGGACGGAACATCGCGTCCATCTCGGCCACCTGCGCGTCCATGGTCGCAGCATCGGCGCGGCAGTAGCGCTCCTCGTGCACCAGGTTCACCACGGGATGCGCAATGGCCGGGCGCTCCTTGCGGGGCGTGCCGATGATGAGCATCGACAGCGGCATGGTATAGGGCGGCAGATCCAGCAGCTCGGCCACTTCCTCGGCATTCTCGACGATATCACCGATGTAGCAGCTCCCCAGGCCCAGGGCCTCGGCGGCAACCACGGCGTTTTGCGCGGCGATCACGGCGTCCTGGGCCGCGATGGCAAAGTCGCCCAGACCTGGTGCACGACGGGGCGCCTTGCCCGTGCGCTCGACAAACTCGGGCTCAAAGCAGCCCACGTGCTCAAACAGATCGATCCACTTGGCATAATCGACCACAAATATTAGTGCCCAGGGCGCCTTGGCGATCATGGGCTGGTGGTCGCACAGGTCGGCCAGACGGTCGAGCGTAGCCTGCTCACGAATGCTCACGATGGAATACATCATCATGGCGCCCGCCGACGGCGCGCGACTCGCCGCATGCAGAATCGCCGCCCGCTGCTCGTCGGTCACCGCCACGGGACGGTCGTCGTCATCACGCGCGAAGGCACGCGTGGAGGAACGGTGCTCCAACGTGTCCAGCACCGCATTGCCCGTGGTCTCGACCGGATAGCCACACGTATCCACAGCCTTGGTGCAAACCTGCTCGTTCATCGCCTCATCCTCGCTAATTCTTTAAGAAGCCTTTACGTTTCCGTGTAATTCCCGTCCATTATCGCGCAGGTCGCCACTACATTGCGTCACACCGCCACACGTGCGCGTTAATATGGCTGGTTGTTGTGCGCAGCCACCAATTGCAGCGCATATCTTGGTAACAATCGGGTAAACCCCCGCTTTCGTACGTTTTAGTTTGTGAGGAGTCTCAGCATGTTCGCTGCCGCCATCTCGCTCGTCGGTCTTGCGGCGACCGTCTACCTTGTCTTGCGCGAGGCCAAGGCCATTCGCGCTCAGTCGGGCACCGTTGCCAAAAGCGCTCTTGGGTGGAGCGTCGCCTTCGGCCTGTTCCAGGTCTTTTTGACCATTTGGGGCGCCATTGGCCTCGTCGCCCAAAACGAGCCGCTCGCCTTTGTGATGCTCATCCTGACCAACGCCATCCTCACCGGCTGCGCTTGGGCCAGCATCGCACGCGACCGCATCGCCCCGCGCGTCTTTGCGTTCGCCGCGCCCGACGCCCCCGCTCCCACCGGCAAGCTCGCCCGCCTGCGCGGCGCCTTTGTGGGCAAGCCACTCGTCGCCGCCGTGCTGTGCCTGCTGCTCGCCGGCGTCTTTGCGCTGCTAGGCATGGAGGTATCGTCCAACCACGACTTTACCTGGGTCTACCCCCTGTGCATCCTGCTCGAGTGGGCCATCATCACCACGCTCATGACCGGCCTGTTCTTCCTGTTCCAGCGCCACGGCGCAGCTCCCGCGGTCCTGGCCCTTGCCCTCTTTGTCCTGGGCATTGCCGAGTTCTTCGTCATCACGTTTAAATCCATGCCCATCCAGCCGGGCGACCTTTCGGCCATCTCCACCGCCGCCGCGGTCGCCGGCACCGGCTACACCTTCTCGATCTCACTGTTCTGCGTGCTGTCCATGGGCTTTACCGCCATCGCCATGCTGCTGTGCGAGTACGCCGGCCTGGTGGCACCGCACCGTCAGAAGGGCGCCGCCAACGCCAAGCGCATGCTGCTCACCAACCTGCTCGTCGCCGTGCTGTGCCTGGGCGGTGTGACCGCACACGTCACGCTCATCGACTACTACAACACCCTCGGCATCACCGTCTACACCTGGCGCCCGCTCGAGAGCTACTGGCGCGAGGGCTACCTGCCCGCTTTCATTAGCGCAGCGCAGTCCATCAAGCCGCCCAAACCCGCCGACTACTCCGTCGACGATGCCAAGGCCACGCTCAAAAAGTACGCCAAGGCCTACGACAAGTCCGACGCGGCCAAGAGCGACGAGCGCGCCGCCGCAAAGGAGCAGTTCGACAGCGAGAAGCCCACGGTCATCGCCATCATGAACGAGACCTTCTCGGATCTTTCGATCTACCAGAACATGCGCGCCGGCTACGAAGGCCCGCAGTACTTTAAGAACCTGTCCAACTGCCTCAGCCGCGGCAAGCTCTACGTGAGCGCCTACGGCGGCGGCACCGCCAATACCGAGTTTGAGTTTATGACCGGCAACTCCATGGCCAACCTGGGCTCGGGCGTGTACCCCTACACCATCTACAACATGGAAACGACCGGGAACCTGGCAGAGCAGTTCAAGTCGCTCGGATATTCCACCACGGCCATGCACCCCAACCACGCCACCAACTGGAACCGCGAGAACGTCTACAAGGACTTTGGCTTTGACCAGTTCCTGTCTATCAACGATTTCCAGGGCGCCGATACCCTGCGCGGCATGGTGACCGACCAGGCTACCTACGACAAGATTCTTGAGATGCTCAACCAGAACGCCGATCCGCAGCTTATCTTCGACGTGACCATGCAGAACCACTCGGGCTACGATACGGGCCTGCTGCCGGTCGACAAGCAGATGCACCTGAATATCGACACGACCGATCTGGACGCCAAGACCGTCGAGGACGGCACGCTCTCCGATGTCGACGAGTACGTCTCGTGCATCGAGCAGTCCGACCAGGCGCTGCGCTACTTCCTCAACGCCCTGAGCAAGCTCGACCGTAAGGTGGTCGTGGTGTTCTGGGGCGACCACCAGCCGTTCTTCCCGTCCAAGTTCAATGACAAGTGGTTTACCGGTGAGGACGATGCCACGCACCAGGAACGTCTGTGGCAGACCGACTACATCATCTGGGCCAACTACGACGTTGCCGGCTGCGACCAGACGAGTGAGGTCGACGACCTGTCCACCAACTACCTGTCCACGCAGCTTATGCAGCTGATTGGCGCCCCGCTGACTGACTACCAGAAAGCGCACATGACGCTGCGCGAGTCGCTGCCCGCTATCAACTCCGTGGGCTACGAGGACGCCAGCCTGCGCTGGGCGCTCTCCTCCAACGTCACCGGTGACGACGACGCCGCCGCGGCTGCCGCCAAGGCACGCGAGGATTACGCCAAGATGCAGTACTACGAGATGTTCCGCGACGGCAAGAACGTCTACACGGAGCACTTCCAGACCGAGGCCAACGAGACCGACCCCAACCTGGCACCGGGTACGACCAAGATCAAGTAGCAGCGCGTCTTAACTGGTTCGTCTGCCCGGCGACGCGGAACGTAAGGTTCCCTGCTCGGACAGTCCTGCGCAAGACGGAGGCCACATTAAGTGGCCTCCTTTGCGTGCGGAGCTCGCGATGAACCTTACATACCTCCGCCCGGACAGACGCCCTGTTGTTGGAGCGTGGCTTGTCTTGGGTGTATCGCCGAACATATATAAGTTGAAGGCCACGTTAT
>WGSQ01000037.1 GCA_014871605.1 Collinsella sp.
CTCGGCGGTATCGACGGCCTGATCCACATCTCCGAGCTCTCCTGGAACCACGTCAACCATCCTTCCGAGGTTGTCAAGGTCGGCCAGGAGGTCGAGGTCGAGGTTCTCGACGTCGATCTCAACCGCGAGCGCATTTCCCTGGGTCTCAAGCAGACCACCGAGGATCCGTGGCGCGCACTGGTCAAGAAGTACCCCGTCGGTGCTATCGTCGAGGGCACTGTGACCAAGCTTGTCCCGTTTGGCGCTTTCGTCGACCTGGGCGAGGGCATCGAGGGCCTGGTGCACATCTCCGAGATGGCCAACAAGCACGTCGACCAGCCTTCTCAGGTCACCCACGTGGGCGACAAGGTTCAGGTCAAGGTCATGGAGATCGACCTCGACCGTCGCCGTATCTCCCTGTCCATGAAGTCCGCTGCTGAGACTCTGGGCGTCGAGATCGAGGTTACTCCGCTGCCTTCCGAGAAGAAGGACGAGGAGACCGACGCCGAGTAAATCGGTTTAACGATCACTTGTTTTAAGGGATCCGTCCGCAATGGACGGGTCCCTTTTTGCATTTGGCGCCGAGGTGCGCAATGTCGTCCGTGCACGATACTGCCCGTGCTGTTCACAGGCTATTTGGTTGTCGGTGCATGAAAAAATGCCGACATCCCGCCTCGGGGAGGAGGCGGGAACGCACCGAGTAGACGGAGGGGTGCGGAGCGCGGTCGCGTCTCGACTGACGACGTTGCCCATCGACGGGACTATTGTAGCGCATGGGTGGTTCTTGGTTTATCGTGCGAGCGCTTGCGTTGTGCCATTGCGTGTGCTGACGGTGTGCTACACTCTTGCACTGCTGAGTGGGCCAGACGGTCGCGCGATGTGCTGCTTGCGGCACGCGTGAGGAAAGTCCGGGCTCCAGAGGGCGGGATGCCGGCTAACGGCCGGGCGGAGTGATCCGACGGAAAGCGCCGCAGAAAAGAAGACTCCCACCTGCGTCGCAAGGCGTAAAGGGAAAAGCTGAAACGGTGGTGTAAGAGACCACCAGCGTCGTGGCAACACGGCGGCTTGGCAAGCCCCATCCGGAGCAAGCGCGAATAGGAACGCTATGGGCCGGCCCGGTCCGCGTTCGGGTAGCGCGCGTGGAGCTGCACGGTAACGTGCAGACAAGATAAATGACCGTTCACGACAGAACCCGGCTTATAGGCCCACTCAGCAACTATGTTGACGCTGCGACGGCGTCAGCTGGCCGATTTGTCGCTCATTCGTCGGTCGCCGCCATAAGGCGTGCTCCCTCCTCTTTCGGGCCAAATCGACTCAGCTGACGCCGTCTCGCTGTTTTTGCCTGGTCATCGGCAGCCTCATTTTTGTTGCAGTCTCGTCTTTCAAGGCACCTTGCTCGCGCTGACGGGTTCTCGCTGTTGGTGACGGCATCATTGGCGTTTCTGTTCTTGTTGGCGAGGGCAATGGTACTGTCTTTGCCGTATTATTGAGGCTGTTTGTTGCTTTGCTTGTTGTTGAGGGGCTTTGTTGGACAGCTATTTTACTCTGCAATCGAATATTGAGGCTTCTGGCGAGTTTGTGGACCGCAAGAGCCGGTTTATTGCCCAGCTGGTCCATATTGAGTCCGAGGATGAGGCGAATGCCTTTATCGAGACAGTTCGCAAACGTCATTACGACGCTCGACACAATGTTCCCGCGTGGATTTTGGTCGATGGGCGCGAGCGCCAGAGCGATGACGGGGAGCCGAGCCGCACGAGCGGGATGCCGACGCTCGAGGTGCTGCGCGGCGCGGGGCTTAAAAATGTTTGCTGCGTGGTGACGCGCTATTTTGGCGGCACGCTGTTAGGGCCCGGTGGCTTGGTGCGCGCCTATACCGCGGCGACGCAGACGGCGGTGGCCTCGGCTCAGGAGTCCAGGCAGATCGTCGAGATGACGAGTGTCGTGCCAGTTGACGTGCATGTGGCCTATCCGCAGTATGAGCAGGTGCTTCGTTTGGCGCAGGATTCGGGTGCCAAGGTTTCGGATACCGATTACGCGGATGCCGTGACGATTCATTTGGTGTTTAAGGCAGGGGAGCAGGAGCCGTTTTGCGCTAAGATGCGCGAGCTTATGGCAGGGCGCGAGGAAATTGAGGTCGGCGCTCCCGAATTTGCCGAGTTCTAACGGTGACGGCCGGCGTGCTTTTGGATGGATCCCAAGCGCGCCGGCCGTCGTTGTATGTTGCTGCCGTTTACTCGGCGAGCTGCTTTAGCACATCACAGGCGATTTCGACGGCATCGTCGATGCAGCCGGGGCAGCTGCGGAGCGGACCCTTGTCCGATCCGATGCCCTTGAGCGTGCCGCAGACGGTCGTCGTGTTCTTCTCGCCAAAACGCTTGGCGACCTCGCGCGACAGCTTGTAGGTCTGGCCCTTGGTCTTGGGGTTTTCCATGCCGTCGCTCATTGCAAAGCCCATGATGGCCACGGCGCCCGAGATGGCGCCGCAGGTTTCGGTCATACCGCCCATGCCGGCGCCAAAGCCCTCGGTGAGGGTAAAGGCGGTCTGGGGGTCGAGCCCGACGGCAGGTGCGAGCGTGCAGGCGACGGCCTGTGCGCAGTTGAAGCCTTGGGCGTGGTATTCGGCAGCCTGAGCTTGGCAGGCGGCGGTGTCGAGCTGAGCAGTATCGATTTGCTTCATCGTTGTCTCCTTGGTCACGGTGTACTCGCCTATGGTACCCGTGACGGGGCATGTAATCATCGAGAGCTTCATGTATGTCTCGTTTTTATCTATCGAGCAAATGCCCAAGGCTTGAGATAAATACCCCTGATCAATTTGTCACTTAACCTATCTTGGGGATGGGTTGAGAGGGGTGCAGGGTAGCGGTATCGTGAACCGAATAAAACGTAACCCAGGCAAGGGAGCTAGATATGAGCGAGCAGACCATCGGAACCACATGTGTCCAGGGCGGCTATCACCCGGGAGATGCCGAGCCGCGCCAGGTGCCCATCTACCAGTCCACCACGTGGAAGTACGACACGTCCGAGCACATGGGCAAGCTGTTTGACCTAGAGGAGTCGGGCTATTTCTACAGCCGTCTGCAGAACCCCACGTGCGATCTGGTTGCCGCCAAGATCTGCGAGATGGAGGGCGGCACCGCAGCGATGCTCACGAGCTCGGGCATGGCTGCGAATTTCCTCGCGATCTTTAACGTGGCCGGTGCCGGCGATCATGTTGTTGCGAGCTCTGCCATTTACGGCGGTACGTATAACCTGCTCGCCCACACCATGGGCCGCATGGGCGTGACCTGCACGTTCGTCGCCCCCGACTGCACCGATGAGGAGCTCGAGGCAGCCTTCCAGCCCAACACCAAGCTCGTCTTTGGCGAGACGATCGCGAACCCCGCCCTTGCCGTGCTCGATATTGAGCGCTTTGCCAAGGCCGCACATGACCACGGCGTGCCGCTGATGGTCGACAACACCTTCCCGACGCCCGTGATGTGCCGTCCCTTTGAGTGGGGCGCCGACATCGTTACGCACTCCACCACCAAGTACATGGATGGACATGCTGCCTACCTGGGCGGCGTTATCGTCGACCACGGCCAGTTTGACTGGATGGCCCATGCGGACAAGTTCCCGGGTCTTACCACGCCTGACGAGAGCTATCACGGCGTGACCTATGCCGAGAAGTTCGGTCGCGAGGGTGCCTTCATTACCAAGGCAACCGCTCAGCTCATGCGCGACCTCGGCCCCATGCAGAACCCGCAGGCGGCCTTCTTCCTGAACAGCTCGCTCGAGAGCCTGCATGTACGCATGCCGCGTCATTGCGAGAACGGCCTGGCCGTTGCCAAGTTCCTGCAGAGTCATCCCAAGGTACGCTTCGTGAGCTATCCGGGCCTGGAGGGCGATAAGTACTATGACATCGCTCAGAAGTATATGCCCAACGGTACCTGCGGCGTGGTGAGCTTTGGCTTTAACGGTGGTCGCGCGGCGGCCGAGACCTTTATGAAGAGCCTCAAGCTCGCCCAGATCGCCACGCACGTGGCCGACGCCCGTACTTGCTGCCTGCATCCCGCTAATGCCACGCATCGCCAGATGAACGATGAGGAGCTCATCGCCTGTGGCATCTCCGCCGACATGGTGCGCCTGTCGTGCGGCCTCGAGGACACGGCCGATCTGATTGCCGACCTTGAGCAGGCGCTCGAGCAGTGCTAGGCTAGCGTTCGTGCGAGGCGCCGATGCTGGCAGAAAGCTTCGGCGACCTTTCGTTCCGATTCCGTAGGCGGGACCCCAATCGCGACTGTTTGCAGGCGATTGGGGCCCCGTTTTTGCGTTGCGCCACTCGAAAGGATGGATATGGAGAAAACCGCAGAGCAGCTGCGCCGCGAGCACATTGCCCTTGAGGGCGACACCCATGGCAAGAACAAATGGGCGATTCTGTTTACCGTGCTCATCATGACGTTTATGGTGTGTCTGGATTCGACCGTCGTGACCGTGGCGCTGCCCGTGATGCAAAAGGAGCTGGGCGTGGGCCTCGATCGCATTCAGCTGGTAAGCTCGGTGTATCTGCTTGCGACGTGCGTGGCTATGTTGCCGTTTGGCCGTCTGGGCGACGTGCGCGGCAAGGTGAATGTGTTTCAGCTGGGCGTCATCGTCTTTTCGGTCGGTTCGCTGCTGTGCGGCCTTTCGGCCTCGCTCGAGGTTCTTATCCTGGCACGCATTGTTCAGGGCGTCGGTTGCGCGGCGGCCATGGCTAACAACATGGGTATCATCACCGAGTCGTTTCCGGCGCGCGAACGAGGCCGTGCCATGGGTATTCTCGCGACCTTTGTGGCCCTCGGCATGATGTGTGGCCCCGTGCTCGGCGGCATGCTGGTGGCAAGCTTTCCTTGGGAGAGCATCTTCCTCATCAACCTGCCCATTGGTGTCATCTCGTTTATCGTGGGGCTCTACACGCTGCCGCATGTTAAGCCGGAGGCCGGCGAGCGCCCCATGTCCCTGATCGAGGCCGCGCGTCGCTGCTTTGCAAATTCGGCCTTCACCATCAACCTTGCCTGCATGCTCATCGTGTTCGTTGGCATTGGCGCATCCGAGTTTATCCTGCCGTTCTATTTTCAGGACGCCCACGGCTTTGGTTCCGACATTTCCGGGCTGCTCTTTTTGGCGCTGCCAATGGTGAATGCCGTTATCGGCCCGCTTTCAGGAACGGTTTCGGACCGTGTTGGCTGCGAGGGTCCCACGGTGGTCGGCCTGGGCGTGTACGTGTGCGGTCTCTTTGCGGTAAGCACGCTCGACGAGCACTCTTCTATCCCTGTGATCGTGTGCTGTGTCGCATTTATGTCGTGCGGTACGTCGATTTTCCAGAGCCCCAACAACTCGCTGTACATGGGCTCGGCTCCGCGCGAGGCACTTGGCTTTGCAGGTAGCTTGGGCAGTTTTGCGCGCTATGCGGGCATGGCGCTGGGTATTACGGCAGGTTCGCATATCCTCTATGGGCAGATGAGCGTGGCGATGGGCGAGGCCGTGACCAGTTTTGTTGCAGGCCGTCCGGATGTATTCCTATTCGGCTTTCGCTCGGTGTTCTACGTGCTTATGGCTGTGGCCGCTGTGGGCTTTGCGCTTGCCATGGTGCGTTTGGTGAGGGTGCGCGCCCGCCATTAGCTTGTGGAGGCAGGCTTGCCACGAATCGGCCCATCTACTGGTCTTGCGGCTTTATGGTGCGATGCGGCTTGTGGGACGGGCGGGGGTCGGTCCGTGGTAGACTATCGAACAACGTTTATTAATCGCGCGGTATCGTTGCCGCGAGAAGGGGTTGCGCCATGCAGGAGCTTGAGGATCGTATTCGCCATGACGGCATCGTAAAGGCCGGTAACGTCCTTAAGGTTGATGCCTTCCTCAACCACCAGTGCGACGTTGAGCTGTTCGACCACATGGGCGCCGAGTGGGCCCGTCTGTTCGAGGGTGTCGAGATCAACAAGATCCTGACGATCGAGGCTTCGGGCATTGGCATGGCTTGCATTGCAGCCCAGCATTTTGGCGGCGTGCCGGTGGTCTTTGCCAAGAAGGCACAGTCCATCAACCTCGACGGTGAGCAGTATGCCACGACCATCTATTCCTTTACCAAGCAGAAGGAGTACCCGGTTATCGTGGGTAAGCGCTTCCTGTCCGAGGGCGATAAGGTCCTGATTATCGACGACTTCCTGGCCAACGGCTGCGCGCTTGAGGGCCTTATTAAGATCTGCGAGGCTGCGGGCGCCGAAGTTGCCGGCATTGGCATCGCCGTTGAGAAGGGCTTCCAGGGCGGCGGCGATAAGCTCCGTAAGCGTGGCTTCCGCGTTGAGAGCCTGGCACGTATCGCCGATATGGACTGCGAGAACGGCGAGATTACGTTCGCCTAGGCGCGCAACACAAGCGATTGGTATGCGATGTGACAAAGGGACTGTCCCTTTGTCACATTTTTTATGAGGGGGGGGTGCTGATATGGACGAGAACAAGATGGAATGGCGCGAGTATGCGCGCTATGCCGAGATGTCGGTCGAGGAGTTGGCGCGCGATTGCGAGGTGCAGGTATTTCGCGCGACGGGTCCGGGCGGACAGGGCGTGAACACGACGGACTCGGCGGTACGCATGAAACATATTCCTTCGGGGATTGTCGTGACGGCGCGTGAGAGCCGCAGCCAGTTTCAGAATCGTAGCTGCTGTCTGCGTAAGCTGCGCGCTGAGCTTGAGCGTCGCGGGCGTCCACCGCGCCGACGCGTAAAGACCAAGGTGCCACAGCGATCGCGCCAGCGCAGGCTCAACGACAAACACTTCACCGCCATTAAAAAGGCCAACCGTCGCAAACCGGGCAGCGACGAATAGCCTCCTCATAAGTTGCGGTGAAATAGGGACTGTTTTGCGGTTTTAGCTGCATAAACAGTCCCTATTTCACCGCAACTTGGGTGGGGTTAGCGGGTTGGGTGCCAGACCTGGAGGGCGCCGGGTAGAATGTCGACTTCGATGCGCGAGGCGACGATGGGCTCGCCGTCGGCCTGGATGGGGTAGTCGGGCTCCTCAAAGGTGAGTTCTGCATGACGGCAACGACGCATGCGAACCGGCGGCAGCTTGGTGTGGTGGCCATCCTTGGCCGAAAGGAACATGGGAAGCGCGATCGCGCGCGGAACGGGGCCGCAGGCGTAACAAACGTCGAGGATGCCGTCGCACGGGTCGGCATCGGGACAGATGCGATAGCCCGAGCCATAGGTAGGACCCAGCTGAATCGCCATGATAATCGCCCGCACGCGCTCGGCGGGCGCCCCGTTAAAGCTGACTGTCATGGGGTAGTTGCGATAGCGTAGGCCAAACTGCTCAAGTCCCGAGAGGGTGTAGAGCGGCGCGCCGGTGAGACCCGTCTTTTTGCGCAGCTCGGTGGTGCCCAGGCCGATGGCGGCATCGATGCCGATCGAAAGCGTCTGGTCGAAGTACTCAACGGTAGCCTCGCCGCTGCCGCTCGCAGGGCTCCAAGAGCGAATGCGCCCGATGTCCTGACGCTGCAGCTCGCAGGTGAGCAGCGCGCCAAAATCCTTGCCGGAGAAATCGTCGATGCCGAGCGTCTGGGCAAAATCGTTGCCGGAGCCCACGGGCAGGACGGCAAGAGCGGGGCGGGTGTCCTCCTTTTGCGTCATAAGCCCGTTGACGACCTCGTGGATCACGCCGTCGCCGCCGAGTGCGATAACGGTGCGATAGTCCGTTGCCTGGGCGGCCAGCTCTTTGGCGTGTCCCATGTGCTCGGTAAGCACCAGGTCAAACTGGGATGTGCGTGCAGTCATGTCCAAAAAGCGCTGCAGGCGCTCGGCAACTTCGCGCGCCGCACCCGACTGGGCGGCTGGGTTGGCGATGATGAGCGTGCGACCAAAATCAGTTGCGTGCATGGGGCGACTCCCGGCGTGTGACATGGCAGTGCGGTCGCGCTCAGGTCGAATTGCCCCTGATTGTGGCTGCACGTCGAATACTTACGTCTACTCTATCAGGTCGTTGTGGCGCTCGATAGCATCCGCTACCGTACCGCCCTCATCCACAATAAGCGAACGGCGCTTGGGCGAGATGATGCGCTGGGCGGGGTACACGCCGCGGTGTCCGGCGGCTAGGTAGCTGATAAAGGCCACGATGACAAAGAACCCGGCTGCCGTGCCGTGGAACAGGTCGATGGCCATCATACAGGTGGTGATGGGCACGTTAAGGCCGGCGCAGAACACGCCGAGCATGCCCAGCGCTGCCAGAAAGCTGGGATCGATTCCGACGAGGCAACCGATCCAGCCACCGAGTGCCGCACCGATGCCAAACAGGGGCGTGACCTCGCCGCCTTGGAGGCCCGCGCCCAGGGTAAGCGCTGTGACGACCAACTTGATGACTGCGTCCGCTAGGGTGGTGTTGCCGGCAAATCCGGCGCCGGAAAGCCACATGGAAAGGCCGGCGTAGTCCCAGGCGTCGAGGAGGGCATAGGCGGCCAAAACCACGAGTGCGCCTATGAGTGCGCGAATAAGGTAATTGGTGATAAAGCGACCGTACAGGCTCTTGACGGTTCGAACCGACCAGGCAAAGAGGCGTGCCGTCAGACCGAAGATAATTGCGCTGATAACAACGATGACGACCGTTTTGGGCGTCATGGCGGGAACGCTGGCGATGACATTCGCTTCGTACTCGGTACCCAGGGCGAGTGATGTAAAGTAGCCGGTAAATGAGGCGACCAGGCAGTAGATGCCTGCGGTGTAGTCGATCTTGCCGATAAAGCACATCTCCATGCCAAAGAAGGCCCCGGCAAGGGGCGAACCGAATACGGCTCCAAAGGCCGACGAGATGCCGGCGAGCATGAGGTCGTGGTGGTCATGTTTTTTGAGGTGGGCGAGGCTCGAGATGTTGCTGGCGATGGTGCCGCCAATCTGCACCGCGGCTCCCTCGCGACCGGCCGATCCGCCCGTGAGGTGCGTGAGCGTAGAGCACACAAACGTGAGGACGGCCATGCGCATATGGATGAGGCGGGTGCCCAGGGCGGAATCGATGACCAGGTTGTTACCTCGTTTGGCGGCAAGGCCGTGGTTTTTGTACACCCATGCGGTGGCAACACCCACAACGGGAAGCAACGCGTAAATCCACACGTGGTGCTCGCGATAATCGGTCGCGATATTCAGCGAGGCCAAAAATGCCCAAGCGGCAACGCCCATGGCGAGCGAGACGATGACCACGAGCGCGAGCAGCTTGGCGCTTGCAAGTAGGTTACGGGCGTTGCGGCGTGTGTCGGCGGCCAAGAGATGCTCGGAGCGGGTGAGCTGATGCCTGCCTGCCGTGATGGCGTCGTTCAGGGAGAAAAAGCCGCCGTCGTCGAGCGGCTGGGGATGATCCTGCGCTTCGTTTGCGCTTTCGGGTTTGTCGTTATGAGCCATACGTTCCTCTTTTAGGTTGCAACGCAAGCATTATAAAACGCGGTAAACGCGACGAGCCGGTGGGTTGGTTTCCATTCTGTTTCGCGGCCTGCAACCGACAGGTGTATTTGCGGGTACAGGCCAAGTCGCGGCCGCGCGTCGGGGGATTATACTGAGACAAGCATAAAGAATCGGCGCCCCTGTTGTGCGCCGTGGCATTAAGAGGTGCATATGGCAGAGAAACTCATTCCGCTGGAGGACGCGCAGTCGATTGTTCTGTCGCACGTTGTTCCGACCGATCTCGTCGAGACTCCCGTGTGGCAGGCCACCGGTCTTCCCTTGGCCGAGGACGCGGTGGCCGATATCGACATTTCGCCGTTTGCCAACAGCGCTATGGACGGATATGCCGTGCGGTCGGCGGACTTGGCGCAGGCATCTGGCGAGGCACCGGTGACGCTCTATGTTATTGGACACGAGGCCGCGGGCCATGTGTTTGAGGGCGCAATCGGCGCGGGCGAGACGGTCCGCATCATGACGGGCGCGCCGGTACCCGAAGGTGCCGATGCCGTGGTGAAGTACGAGATCGTCGATGTGCTCGTCGGTGACGGCAACGAGGGCTCGCGTGTGAGGTTTTCTGCGCCGGCCAAGGCAGGGGAGAACGTTCGCTCTGCTGCCGAGGAGGCCCATGCCGGCGATGTTGTGATGCACGCCGGCGAGGTCGTGGCTCCGGCGGGTGCGGGTCTGCTGGCAAGCGCCGGATACGCGAGCGTGAAGGTGCACGCTGCCCCGCGTGTGGGCATCATCTCGCTGGGCACGGAGCTGGTCGCGCCGAGTGAGCTGCCGGCGCGCGGGCAGATTCGCGACTCCAACTCGTCGGCGTTAATGGCCGAAGCACTCGATGCCGGCGCCGAGCCCGTGTTCTACGGCATTGCGCCCGATGATGAGCAGGCGATTGCCGAGCTGGTGCATCGTGCCGTGCAGGAGTGCGATTTTGTCATTACGAGCGGTGGTGCCTCGGCGGGTGACTACGCCTACGTGACGGCGCTGGTTAAGCGCGAGGGCGAGGTGCTCTTCGATCGCATCTCGATGCGTCCCGGCAAGGCCATCACGTTTGGCCTGCTTGGGGGCAAGCCGTATTTGGGGCTTTCGGGCAATCCCGCGGCGGCGTATGTGGGCTTTGAGATGCTCGCGCGCCCGGCGATCCGCAAGATGCGCGGCTTTGCCGAGGGCGTGCGTCCCGTGCAGCAGGCGACGCTCACACACGGCGTGAAAAAGCGCCAGGACCGACGCTTCTTCGATCGCGCCACGGTTTTGCGCGACCCCGAGACCGGTGAGCTGTTGGTGACCGAGGCCAAGACGCAGAATTCGGCGCTGCTCGGCACGATGCAGCGTGCCAACTGCCTGTTGCGTATTGACGAAGGACCGTGCGAGCTCAAGGCGGGCGACGTCGTGGACGTCGTGCGTGTCGACCTGCCTGAGGGCACGGTGCTATAGGAGGAATACTATGGACTTGAAGATTTCGATTGTGACGTGCTCGGATACGCGCGATCTTGCCCAGGACGAGGCTGGAGCCGCCCTCGAGGAACTTATCGAGGCGCAGGGCTGGACGGTCGCCTCACATGTGGTCGTGCGCGACGACGTCAGCGAAATCGGTGATGCCATTGTGGAAGCCGCCGATGAGTGCCACGCCAATGTCGTGCTCACCTGCGGCGGCACGGGTCTTTCGATGCGCGATGTAACGCCCGAGGCGACGCGTTCCGTCTGCGACCGCGATGTGCCGGGTATTGCCGAGGCGATTCGCGCGTACTCGATGACCAAGACTCGCCGCGCCATGCTCTCGCGCGCTATTTGCATGCAACGAGGTCATACGCTTGTCGTAAACTTTCCCGGTTCCACCAAGGCTGCTCGCGAAAGCTGGGATGCCATAGCGGATCAGCTGGAGCACGCGGCTCAGATGACGGCGGGCGGGGGACATACCAACTAAGCGGTTTACCTGCGGCGGGGCGACCTGAATGGCTGCTCCGCCTTTGTTTTCCGCCGAAGCGACGCCGAGGTGCACGGTAATTCGAAACTATATTCTCTGACGAGAATAATTTCTCACTATCATTATTCGCGCAGAAGTATAATCTAATTACAGAATAAAGCCCGCGGTGGGGTACCCGGGCAAAACGTCCGAAAGGGTTGAATATGTTCGATATGGTTTCTCGCCGCGGTTTTGTCTCGCTTTCTGCTGCCGCTGCCGCCGGCCTTGGCCTTGCTGGCTGCTCGGGCAACAAGACGTCCGAGCCTGCTGGTTCCGATGCCGGCTCCGCCAAGTCTTCCTCTAAGAAGAAGGCTGTCGAGCTGCAGGTCTTTGCCGCCAACTCGTTGGAGAAGGCCCTGCCCGAGGTTCAGGAGCTCTACACCGACCAGACCGGCACCACCTTTGCCGATACGCAGTTTAAGGCCTCCGGCGACCTCGTTGAGCAGATGAAGGCCGGCGCCACGGTCGACGTGCTCATCACGGCCTCCAAGGGCACCATGGACGACGCCGAAGCCGCCGAGCTCGTCGATGCCGCCACGCGTGAGGACATGTTCGTCAACGACCTCGTGATCATTCGCGCCGAGGGCTCCGACACCAAGGTCGAGGCCATCGCCGACGTCGCGAACCTGGACGGCAAGATCGCCATCGGCGATGCCAAGACCGTTCCGGCCGGCAAGTACGCCAACCAGGCGCTGGCATCTGTGGGCCTCTACACCGGCACCGAGGGCGATGACGGCGAGTACGCGCCCGAGATCGCCGACAAGGTCGCGCTGGCCGACAAGGTCGGTACCGCCGCCGCCTACGTGTCCACGGGCGACTGCGTGGCCGGTTTTGTCTACAGCTCTGACATCTTCCGCTACGACGGCATCGAGGAGGCCTTCGTGTGCCCCGAGGACTCGCACAAGCCCATCGTGTATCCGGGCGCCGTGGCCGAGAGCTCCGAGCATGCCGACGAAGCCAAGGCGTTCATCGACTTCTGTCTGACCAACAAAAAGGCCCAGAAGATTTGGGCCAAGTACGGCTTTGAGCTTTACGAGTAGTGCGGCTTGGCGCGATAATTCCATCGTTTTGTGTTTCACTCCGTCCTTGTATTCGCTTGGAGCTTTTCGTGCTTAATAGATTCCGCATGCTTGCCGCCTGTGCTTTGACCTTCGCGCTTTGCTGGGTGCCGGGATTTGCGTTTGCCGGGGACGCCGAGGACGGGGCCCAGGTTGCTGCGACCGCTCATGGGCTTTCCTATGGAATCGAGGGTTTTGAGCGGTTGGCCAAGGGGACCGCTCGTGCCATGGAGGGCCAGCCTGAGGGCTACCGGTTTCCCGTTGACGAGGACGTGGACCTTGTAGTGGCGCCTGCTGCCGATCGCGTTGTGGTGTGGATATCGCCCAAGGCGATCGAGAGGTATGGATTGGATCCGCAGAACAACGAGTGCGTATCGGGTCTCAAGGCCCTCGTCTGTGAGCTCGACAGCGCAAACTGTATGGGAGGTGCGCAGCTAGGGGACGTGGATCTTCCTTGGTATGTCACGGCGGAAACAACGTTTGATGCCGGCGGGTATACCTATGGCTTTGACGAGCGCGGTGCGGATGGGGGCCGCTATGTGGTGATTGCATCAGCCTCGGGTGATGCCAAAGGCGGCGCGCGTTGGCTTGATAGCGCTCAAATGGTAGAGGCGTCGTCTGTCATG
>WGSQ01000038.1 GCA_014871605.1 Collinsella sp.
CGGTCGAGCTCGTGGGCCCCAAGGCCGATCTGCTCGCAGCAATCCGCGAGGTAGGCGCCCTTATGCAGACCGCAGGCGTCAAGAACACCCAGGTCAACGAGTGGGTCTACCGCAGCCTGGCAGCACTCGACAGCTCCGACGAAAAGGCAGCCGAGCAGCTCACCGAAGCCCCTGCCATCAAAGTTGCACTTGCCTAAAAAGGCCTGCACCCTGGCGGCTGCGGTACCGCCCGGGTGCAGGCCATAAGCTCAATCGAAAACCCTAACGCAGATACGCTTTCGCGTTGTCCAAGCTGTACGCAATCGTCGAGCCGTTGTGCAACAGCGACGACGTCTGCGGGGTAATCGCGCCGGTAATACCCAGTGCCAAGAGCGCTGAGTTGGTGAGCATCACCTTAGAGTAGGAGCTCGTCAGACGATCAACGAGGCCCTGGCTCATGCGGCGCAGGCGCACGATCGCAGCGAGATCCGTATCGGTCAGGATGATATCGGCGACCTCCTTGGCGATGTCGCTTCCGCCACCCATCGCCAGGCCCACGTCGGCCAAACCGCGCGCCGGCGCATCGTTGACGCCGTCGCCCACCATGGCAACGTGGCGCCCCTCGCTCTTAATGCGCTCCACATAGGCGTACTTGTCCTCGGGCAGCAGCTCGGCCTTAAACTCGTTGACCCCCGCCTCGCGCGCAATGCGCTCGGCTGTGCGCTCGGAGTCGCCCGTGAGCATAACGACATGCTTGACGCCCAGCGCATGCAGGTCGGCGATAGCCTCACGGACCCCGGGCTTGAGCGGATCCTCGATACCGAGCACGCCGACGACCTTGCCATCGACCGCCAGATACAGCGGCGACAGGCCCTGCATCTGGAGCTCGATTTGCTCCTTGATGTCGGACTCAAGCTGCGCACCCTCGTCCTCAAATACAAAGTGTGCGGAACCGATGATGGCGCGACGCCCTTCAATGGACGAAGCGATGCCGTGCGCCACGATGTACTCGACGGCGGCATGGCGCTCGCGATGCTCGAGCTCGCGCTCGCGTGCCGCATTGACCACGGCGCGTGCCACCGGATGCGGGAAATGCTCCTCTAAGCAAGCGGAAAGGCGCAGAATCTCGTCCTCGCTCCAGCCATCGGTGGTGAGCACGCAGGCAAGACGCGGCTGTGCCTCGGTGAGCGTTCCGGTCTTATCAAACACAATGGTGTCGGCCTTGGCAAACGACTCAAAGTACTTGGCGCCCTTGACCATGACGCCCATCTTGGCGGCATCGCTCATAGCGGTCATGACGGCAACGGAACCCGTGAGCTTGAGTGCGCACGAGTAGTCGACCATCAACGCCGCTGAGGTCTTGATGAGGCTGCGCGTGGTGAGCGCGACCAGACCCGCGAGCAGGAAGTTCCACGGGACGATCTTGTTGGCGAGGTCCTCCATGTGCGACTGGCCCTCGGACTTGAGCGAGTCGGCCGCCTGCACGAGCGAGACGATCGAGCGCAGCTTGGTCTGAGCCGTGTTGGCGCGCACGCGCACCAAGATGCTGCCGTCCTCGACGACAGTTCCAGCAAACACATCGTCGCCTGCGCTGCGCTCGACGGCAAGCGGCTCGCCGGTCAGGGTCGCCTGGTTAACCATGGCGCTCCCCTGCTCAACCACGCCGTCGATGCAGATGGACATGCCGGTGCGAACGGCGACCAAGTCGCCGGGCTCAAGCTCGGTGGCGGCAACGCTCACCTCGGTGTCGCCGACCACTTTTTGCGCCTTATCGGGCACGTCGAGCAGCGAGTTGATGAGCTCGTTTTCGCTCATGGCGCGCGTGTAGTCCTCGAGCAGCTCGCCCACGTTGAGCAGGAACATCGTCTGGCCCGCGGTATCGACATCACGTTTGACAAACGAGATACCGATGGCCGAAGCGTCGAGCACGGGAACGGTCAGGCGCGGCTGCGAGAGCTCGTGGAGAGCAGCGCGCAAAAAGGTCATGTAACCGGCCACGACAAACACCGCACGCAGAGGCGTCGGCAAGAACCAGCGACGTGCGTAATGGGCGCCGATGAGTGTCGCCAGGTCCATAACGAGTTTGTGCTTGCGCGGCTCGAGTTGCATCACGTAACCCGACTTGGCATCGGCGATGGCTTGAGCATCGAGTGCGCCCAAGGCGTCGAGCACGCTCGCACGACACCGCTCGTCATATTCGAGCGCCATCTGGCCAATACGGCCATATACGCGCACTTTGCGCACGCCGTCGATTTCGCCGCCAAGCTTAAGAAGTGCATCGAGATCGCTCTCTGGCACAGGACCCGCCAATTGAAGACGGGTCCTGCCGGGGATCTCGCTAATAATCGAGAATCTCATAGTTTGTGCCTGGGAGCGCTACTCAGCTGCGTTGTCCGCGGCGGCCTCGCTCTGGGTGATGTAGGCAGCCTCGGCAACCATGTCGTCGACATTAGCCTTGGCCTGCTCGACCATGTCCTGGTAGCCGTTCTTGATGCGCATGCCGCACGCGATACCCTGCACGCAGGCGTTTTTTACCGGAGCGCTGGTGAGCAGCTTGATGCCGGCCGTACCAAGCAGAAAACCGCCACCAACAAGTAGGGTGTTAAACGTGGACTTCTTCATGATGTCTCTCCCTTTTCCGCAACAACTGCGGCACGGTGCCTTAGCACCCGAGTAAACAAGTTTGCTCGAGCACACTTTTGGAAAATAGTTTAGTTTATCTAACTATTAAGTTCAACAATGGTTAACTTTTTGGAAACTATGGGGGTGAACTCAATATGACAAAGGGACTGCCCCTTTGTCATATTCCTACAGCTGCCAGTCCGCCGACTCCTTTTGCAGCGCAACCATGCGGGCGAATTCTCCGCCTGCTGCCTTGAGCTGCGCCGGAGTGCCCTGTTCGGCAACCACTCCATCCTTGAGCACAACGATTTTGTCAGCATTTTCCACCGTACGCATACGGTGGGCAATAACGATAACCGTCTTACCTGCAAGCAGACGGGAGAGCGCCTGCTGCACCACGGTCTCGTTCTCCACATCCAAGCTTGCCGTCGCCTCGTCCAACAGCACGATGGGCGCGTCCTTAAGCAGCGCACGAGCGATGGAGATGCGCTGGCGCTCGCCGCCGGAGAGCTTGGAGCCGTTCTCGCCGATCATGGTGTCGTAGCCCTGCGGCATACGACTCACGAACTCATCGCAGTTGGCGGCATGTGCGGCAGCCAAGACTTCCTCATCGGTGGCGTCACGACGCCCGAGGCGGATGTTTCCCATCACTGTGTCGTCAAAGAGCAGTACGTCTTGGAACACAATGGCGTAGTCGCGCAGGAGTACCTCGGGATCGACGCTCGCAACATCCACGCCACCCACGGTAACCTTGCCCGCGGTGGCATCCCAAAAGCGTGCGGCCAGGCGGCTCACCGTAGACTTACCGGAACCCGAAGGACCGACCAGCGCCGTAACTTCGCCTTCCTTGGCGGTAAAGCTCACGTCGGTCAGGACCTTCTCGCCGGCACGGCCGTCCTCGCCCGCACCATAGCCAAACGCCACGTGATCGAACACCACATCGTGGCCCACGGGCTCAAACTTCTCGCTGCCCCGCGCCATGGGCTCTTCCATGATGGAGCGCATGCGCTTGGCCGACGACTCAGCGGCAAACAGCTCGGACATCAGCATCAGCGCCTGATCAAAGGGCGCATAGATGCGGCTCACCATGAGCAGGAAGGCAAACATCACCAAAAAGTCGACCTGGCCGGAGGCGACCATCTCGGCGCCTGTGACCAGCGTGGTGGCAATCCCCAGGCGCAGGATGGCAAAGGCGGAGTTGACCAAAAGTCCGTTAGCGAGCTCGCCCTTGGTGGTCTCGCGCTCCTCGGCATCGATCACGGCGTTGAGCCCCTCAAGATAATGGGCCTCCTGGTTGGTAGCGCGGATCTCGCGCACGCAGTCGAGCGTCTCCTGAATCGCCTCGGTGACCTTGACCTTCTCGGCGCGTACGCGGTCGAACACCGGGGTCATGGGGCCGCGCGTCAGGTACAGCACGGCAAAGGCCACGGGCACGCTCCAAAACGCCGCAATCGCCAGCTGCCAGCAAAAGAACAACGACGCCACGAACACAATGGCGCTTGCAATGATGGCACCCCAGAGCTCTCCCAGCACATGGCTGTAGGCATGCTCCATGGCCTGAGCGTCACCCATGATGGTCTCGGTCAAATCGGCTAGATCGCGGCGGCCAAAAAACGACAACGGCAGTTTGCGCAGGCGCTCGGCTATCTCCATGCGCTGCTTGCCGCACTCCTCGTAAAAGATGCAGTACGTGTAGTAGTACTGCGGCCAGTTAGAGGCAAAGAGCAGCACGAAAAAGATAACGAGACCGCCTACGATGGGCAGTGCATCCGGCAGGTCGGCCCCATGTGCGAGATGCTCGATAAAGCCGGCCATGACCAGGAACAAAAAGCCCATGCCGGCCATGGTGATGAGATTGGTGAGCGTGGTCCAGAAAATGCCGCGCTTAACGCCGGCGACGCCTTTATCGGATAGGAAATACTTCTTTTGGAATGAGGCGAACATTTAGGCCTCGCCTCCCTTCGCGGCGGCGACATCCGCAGCCGCAGCCGCAGCAGTGATCTTCCAGCTCGCGGCCTGCTCGTATTCGGCCCACATCTTGGCGTACAGGCCGCTATTCGACAGTAGCTCGACATGGGTGCCAGCCTCCTGCACACTACCTTGGTTGAGCACCACGATCTTGTCGGCCCCCACCACGGTCGAAAGCCGATGCGCGATCATAATGACCGTGCGGCCCGCCGCCAATTTGCTAAAGGCGCGCTGGATGAGCGCCTCGTTCTCGGGGTCGGCAAAGGCCGTGGCCTCGTCGAGCACCACGATAGGCGCGTCCTTAAGGATTGCGCGGGCGAGCGCCACGCGCTGGACCTCGCCGCCCGAAAGGTACGCCCCGCCGGCGCCGAGCATGGTGTCGATGCCCTGCGGGAGCTTGGCCACGATATCGTCGCACTGGGCCGCGGAGAGGGCCGCGCGCACTTCGTCGTCAGTGGCTCCAGGCTTGGAGGCGCGCACGTTATCGGCAAGTGTTTGGCGGAACAGCTGGTTGGTCTGAAACACAAAGGCGACCTGGTCCATGAGCTCGTGCGGATCCATGTCGCGAACGTCTACGCCGCCCACAAGCACGCGACCCGAACAAACATCCCAAAAACGCGGGATCAGGCTTGCGCAGGTTGACTTACCGCCGCCCGAGGGACCAACCAACGCAAGAGTGCTGCCTGCGGGAACGCTAAAGCTCGCATGATCGACGGCAGGCGCTTCGGCACCCTCGTAGGTAAAGCTCACGTCCTCAAAGCGCACATCGCTGCCAGCAGGGTGCTTGGGCTGGGCAGGCACGGAGAGCTGCTTGGAATCCATAACGCTTCGGATGCGCGCCAGCGAATCGGCACTCATCTGAGACGCCTCGCCCACAAACATGAGCTTGGTCATGGCCGTCGGCACCACGGCCGAAAAGATCGCGTAAAACGTGAAGTTGATCATAAAGTGCGCGAAGTCCATCTCGCCCGGCGCCAACAGCAACGCTACGGGCAAAAGAAATGCCACGAGGCCATTGAGCGCGGTAAGGTTGAGCACCTGCGGGCCTCGGCAGAACGTGCCCGCATAGCTTTGCGCCATGTCGGCGTATTCGGCGATCGCATCGTGGAACGCCTTAAAGGAGTAGACCGTCTGCTGGAACACCTTGACCACGGGGATGCCGCGCACGTATTCGGTGCCGGTCTTGTTCATCTTGACCAGCGCGCCCATGTAGGCCTTCATAAACTCGCCGCCCTTGCCGCCCATCATGGTTGCCATGGCGCCAAGCGAAACGACGACCGAGATAAGGCACGCCGCGCCCAAACGCCAATCGAGGGCGAAAAGCAGCACGAGCAGGCCCACGACCATGGCGGTGGCGCCGGCGATATCGGGCAGCATGTGCGCGAGCAAAGTCTCGGTGGAGGCGGCACACCCGTCTACAATGCGGCGCAGCTCGCCGGTGGCATGCGTGTCGAAGTAGCCGAGCGGCAACTTAAGCAGGTGCTCGCTCGTAGCCTTACGGATATTGGACGCGCAGCGAAACGCGGACAGATGCGTGCACATGAGCCCCACGAAATAAGTTACGATGCTTGCCAGCGCAAACCCCACGGCCCACCAGCCATACATCGCGATGTCGCAGGCTTCGCTCCAGTTAGGTGCCACGGCGATCAGGTCGCGAGCGACAAGCCAAATGCACACGTACGGGCCAAAGCTCAGCAGCTGCGAGAGCGCCGAGAGCGCCATGCCCAAATACGTTAGGAATTTACGGTCACCGGCATACGCGAGCAACTCGCCGATGCCTCCACCTTCCCTTTTTGATCCCTTTGCCATGAGATTCCTTTCTAACGGCTTGAGAGTTAACCGTAATGAACTTATCATTGATGTGTTAGCCATGGCTCACAATCAAGCCAGGCGTGGACGTTTCTGCAAAGGAAAGGGACGCTTTTGCAAATACGGCGGGCAGCGACCGACATAACCGAGCTCTACGCACCACAGTTTGAGCAGTTTGGCCTGGAGCTTTCCGGCAAGGGCGCTGTCTTTACCGGCGAGGTGGCAAACGATCGGGCGCACGGACGCGCATGGATCATGCCCCTCTCCCCTGCCTGCATCGTCATGGAGCATTTCATCACCCCGACGCACGATATGTACCTGACCGAATACACACCCGAGCCATATGCCTGCGTGAGCGAGGTCAGCGCGCCCACACTTACATGCATGCCCGAGGCTGGCATAACGCCCGCGAACCTCAAACCATTGCATGGACCGTGGCCAAACAATGCCGTTTGCAGCTTTATCCAAGATAACTGTGGCGAGGAATTAAGCCCGCTGTTTGCGGGGGAACTCTATCACTCGCGCTCGGTGCTCTTTTTGCCTGAATATTTTGACGAACTGGAGCACCGCTATCCCACCGAGTTCGCGGGAATCTTTGAGGCGTTTGCCGAGCCATGGCACGAGGAAGCGACGTCTGCCATCTGCCACACGCTGCGCCGGATTAACGAGGACCGCGCTCGCACCGTAGGCGGACACGTCTATATGCAGGGCATCGTGGAGACCATGGTCGCGGAGCTCGCCTGTTCGCGCGCGGCCCACAAGCAGGCGCGGCAGGCGGCAGACACACGCGTCAGCATAACCATTGCCGAAGAAGCAACGGCAATGATTGAGCGCGCGCTCGACAAAGGCAGACGTGTGGGTATCAACGAGGTGGCCGAGAGGCTCTACACAAGCCGCTCCAAACTATGCGCCACCTTTAAGGCCCAAACTGGCGAGTCCCTGGGCACCCACATTCGCAGACGCCGTATGGAGCGAGCAAAGGACCTTTTGGCCGATAGCGCGCTCACAATAGCGCAGGTGGCAGAGCGGCTCGGCTACCCTCAGCAAGCCGCCTTCGCCCAAGCCTTCAAACAACACACCGGCACCACCCCCACCGCTTGGCGAAGCAAGCATCGCTAAGGCCCAAGCTCCCTGGCCGTAACGGAGCGATTAATTAGCCGCCGCCCGTCAGCTCACCCAGGATCTAAACGTCAAGATGCGCACAATCAAGCGCCTTTTTGATAAGAGGGACAGATCGATCAGCCAAATACAACGGAATGTTGAGCACCCCGTCGTCGAGCTTTAGGTTCTTAAGTGAGTAGCGGACCCTCAATGGAGTCGTCTCCGCATGCTTGTCGGCATAGTACTTAAGGCTCTTGGAATGAACGACCTCTCCCGATTTGACCTCGACGGGAACGATTTCGTTTCCGACTTGAATCAAAAAATCGACTTCGTGCTTCGGCTTCTCGTTTGTCCAATAACGCGGAGCAGCATCTAACTGTGAAAGTAATGCCTGAAGCACATAGTTCTCGGCGAACGAACCTTTGAACTCCGAAAATAGCGCATCCGAGATGGCAAAAGCGGACGCATCCAGCCTTGCCATGCGGCGCAGCAAGCCGACATCAAGACAGTAGACTTTAAATGCCTTGAGGTCATCGTACGCAGAGAGCGGCACACCACCGGCAGCATTAAGGCGAACCGCCGTGATGAGCCCAGCATCGGCAAGCCATTCCAGAGCATCCTCGTATTCTCGAGCACGAGCCCCCTCGCGCACCGCACCCCAAACGAACTTTTTGTTCTCGCGCGCCAACTGAGCTGGAATCGAGTTCCATATTTGCGAAAGCTTGGCGAACTGCGCACGGCCACCATGCTTGGCAAAATCGCGCTCGTAGGAATCCAAGAGATCAGACAACACCTTATCGACCTGAACGATATCGCCCGTCTCCGCCCACCGGCCAAGAGCCTCTGGCATGCCGCCGCATGCAAAATAACGACGAAGATGCTCGACGAGACGGACATGGAAGAAATCGGGCACTGTCTCGATCTGATCCAGGCCGCCAAGGTATTCGTCGTAGTTTGCAGCGCCCTCGGCTTTCAGAAACTCGGAAAAGCTCATGGGGCGCATCTCCATGAACTCGACCTTTCCCACCGGAAAAGCGCTGGTCTCACGGGACAAGCGAACGCCCAACAAAGACCCTGCGCATGCGACGTGATACTCGGGGGCCTCGTCACAGAAGTATTTAAGGGCACCGACTGCAGAAGGACAATCCTGGATCTCATCAATAATAAGCAGCGTCTCGCCAGGATCGATAGGCTGTCCAAGTGCCAGGGAAAGATTTGAGATGATCCGTCGAGGATCGCGCGTACCTTCGAAAAACTGAGCGTACTCGCTCTGTACCCCAGGCGACGGCTCCTCGAGCGTCAGATACACATAATTGATGTACGAGGTTCGGCCGAACTCCTTGAGCGCCCACGTCTTTCCAACCTGGCGCGCCCCCTTAAGGATAAGCGGCTTACGATATTCTGACGCTTTCCAAGCGTTAAGCTTGGCAATGATATCTCGCTGCATGCCCGAACCTCCCGCAAAGAAACTTCCGTAAACGTGATATTTCCCACATTTTACCCTAGGTAAAACGTGACATTTATCACATTTACGGAAGTTTTAAGCTCATTTCGCCACACTTTCATCACATTTATTGCAATGTGACAAAGGGACAGTCCCTTTGTCACCCGCACAAAAATGGACGCGCCAACGGCGCGCCCATTCACTCTATTCCATTCAGCCCCACCTGACCCGAACGGCCGAGTCGTTGCCAGAACCCGGGAGCCCCGGCAGGGCGGGTGCTTCCTCAAAATGAGTTCCGCACGCAAAGAAGGCCACTTAATGTGGCCTTCGTCTTGCGCAGGACTGTTCGAAATTTTGAGGAAGCACCCGCCCTGCCGGGGCTCCCGGGTTCCCGCTTACGAGAGCGACGTTCTCAGCAACTCGTTGAAGAGCTTCGGGTTGCCCTTGCCGCGGCTCGCCTTCATGCACTGGCCCACCAAAAAGCCGATGACCTTCTGGTTGCCGTCACGATACTGCTGCGCCTGCTCGGCACAGTTAGCCAGCACCTCGTCCACGATCGGCTGCAGCGCGCCGGCATCGCTCACCTGACGCATACCGCGCTCATCGACGATCTTGTTGGGATCGTCGCCGGTCTGGGCCATGGCCTCAAAGACCTCGTGCGCCTGGTTGGAGCTGATGGCATCGGTCGCTAGCAGCTTGGCAAGCGCCGCCACCTGAGCCGGCGCGATGCCGGACTCGGCCAGCGAGACGCCGGCGCCCTTAAGGTAGGCGATCATCTCGTTGACCAGCAGGTTTGCGACCGTCTGGGCCTCCTTGCCGGCCATACCGGCAGCGGCGGCCTCAAAGAAGTCGGCAAACTCCGGGTCGCCGGCGATCTGCTCGGCATCGGCCGCCTTAATGCCAAAGTCGGCCTCAAAACGGACGCGCTTGGCATCGGGCAGCTCGGGGATCTCGCCGCGGCAGCGGTCGATAAACTCGTCGTCCAGGTCGAACGGCGCCAGGTCGGGATCGGGGAACAGACGATAGTCGTCTGCCGTTTCCTTCACACGCATGACCACGGTGCGCTTGCGACTGGGCTCCCAGTGGCGAGTCTCCTGGTAGATGATGCCGCCCTCCTCGAGCACCTCGGCCTGGCGGCAGATCTCGTAGGCAAGGCCATCGTGCAGACTCTTAAACGAGTTGAGGTTCTTGAGCTCGGTCTTGGTGCCCAGCTTGGTCTCGCCGCGGCGGCGCAGCGACACATTGCCGTCGCAGCGCATGGAACCCTTCTCCATGGAGCAGTCCGAAATGCCCAGCGTCACAAAGATGCGACGGAGCTTCTCCATAAACAGGCGAGCCTCCTCGGGCGTACGCAAGTCGGGCTCGGTCACGAGCTCAATCAAAGGCGTGCCGCAGCGGTTGTAGTCGACGAGCGACTCGGCCGCGGCGGTAATGCGGCCCTCGGCACCGCCCACGTGCACCATCTTGGCTGCGTCCTCCTCCATGTGGATGCGCAGGATGCGGATGGGCACCGTGTAGGAACCGTCCTCGCGACGTTCGGGCATCTGCAGGTTGGACGCGTCATAGCTGGCCAGGTGGCCGGCGCGCTGGTTGCCCTCACGCATGGTCGACGTCATGGACGTGGACAGGCCCTCGGCGTTGGCCGAGGCGCTCGCCAGGCTCTGAGCCTCGGCCTCGCCAAACGCGCAGTCGGGGCGCTCGGCGGCACCGCGACCGGTCACATCCAGATCAAGGTGACCGTACATGGCAAAGGCGACCGGACCCTGCGTGGTCTGGAAGTTCTTGGCCATGTCGGGATAGAAGTAGTGCTTGCGGTAGAACATCGAGTGGCGCTGGATCTCGCAGTTGGTGGCGAGACCGGCCTTGACGATGCTCTCGATGGCGCGCTTGTTGGGCACCGGCAGGGCGCCGGGCAGGCCCAGGCACACCGGGCACACGTTGGCGTTGGGCTCGTCATCGTGGCTGAGCTTGCAGTTGCAGAACATCTTGGTATCGAGTGCGGTGAGCTCGGTATGGATCTCCAGGCCGATCACGGCCTCCCAATCCTGCAGGACCTCGGAAAGCTCCTTCATTACAGCTCGCCTCCCTTCCCGGCAAAATCGGGCGCGACGGAAAGCGCGGGCGCACCCGTGGCGGCATCGGCAAAGCCGCGCTCCAGGGCGCGGGCAAACGTGAGCAGCTGACGGTCCTTAAAGGCCGGACCCACCAGCTGGGCAGAAACGGGCAGCTTGCTGTCCTCGCCCAGGCCCAGCGGCACCGAGATACCGCCGTTGCCGCAAATGTTGAGCGAAATGGTGTACAGGTCGGAGAGGTACATCTGCGTGGGGTCGCTGATCTCGCCAAACTTAAAGGCCGTGCGCGGCGAGGCGGGCATGAGGATGGTGTCCACCTTGGCATACGCGGCGTCGTAGTCCTGCGTGATGAGCGTGCGGGCCTTTTGCGCAGCGTAGTAGTACTTGTCGTACACGCCCGAGCTCAGCAGGTAGGCGCCAAGCATCTGACGGCGCTTGGCCTCGGCGCCAAAGCCGTGGGCGCGCGAAAGCGAGCTCTGGTCGGACAGGTTGGCACAGCCCTCCTCCTGATAGCCGTAGCGAATGCCGTCAAAACGGGCCAGGTTGGAGAACGCCTCGGCCGGGCCGATGACGTAGTAGGCGGCGATGGCGGCGTCCAGGTGCGGCAGGTCGACCTCGACCAGCTCGGCGCCCTGGTTCTGAAGCTCTTGGGCGGCGCGCTGAACAGCGGCCTTGACCTCGGGCGTCAGACCCTCGGCCTCCATAAACGCGGGGATAATGCCCACGCGCTTGCCCTCGATGCTGTCGTTGAGGTGCTCGGTAAAGTCGACGGCGCAATCCTGGCTGGTGCAGTCGTACGGATCGTGGCCCGCGCCGGTAAGCGCATTCATGGCCAGCGCGACATCCTCGACCGTGCGGCCAAAGGGGCCCACCTGGTCGAGCGACGAGCCAAAGGCAACCACGCCGTAACGGCTCACGGCGCCATACGTGGGCTTAAAGCCCACCACACCGCACAGCGACGCCGGCTGGCGGATGGAGCCGCCGGTGTCCGAACCCAGCGAGAGCGCGGCCTCGCCCGCGGCGACGGCAGCAGCGGAGCCGCCCGAGGAGCCGCCGGGCACGCGCTCGGTATCCCAGGGGTTGTTGGTGCGGTGGAACGCCGAGCTCTCGGTGGAGCTGCCAAAGGCAAACTCGTCCATGTTGGCCTTGCCCATGGGCAGGCAGCCGGCATCGAGCATGCGCTGGACGCAGGTGGCGGTGAAGACACTCTGGTAGTCCCCGAGCATGCGGGAAGCGCAGGTGGTGCGCGTGCCCACGAGGTTCATGTTGTCCTTAATGGCCAGCGGCACGCCCGCAAGCGGGGGCAGCGGCTTGCCTGCGGCACGGTCGGCATCCACGCGCGCGGCGGCCTCGAGCGCAAGCTCGGGCGCCACCTGCAGGAATGCTTGGACCCCGCCCTCGCGCGCCTCGATGGCGGCAAGGGAGGCCTGGGCCACCTCGGTAGCGGTAAAGTCGCCGGCGGCAACGCCTGCGGCGAGCTGGGCGGCGGTAAGGGAATCGAAGCTCTGCGCCATTACTCGCTCTCCCCCTCTCCCAAAATGGACGGCACGCGGAAGTAGCGGTCGCGCGCGCTGCCGGCGTTTTCGAGCGCGACGTCGAGCGGCAGGTCGCGCTCGGGCTCGCGCAGGTCATCGCCCATCACGTTGGACAGGCTTCCGATGGGATGGAACGTGGGCTCCACGTCGGGCAAGTCATATTGCAAGACGGGCTCGAGCATCTGGACGGCGTCGTTCATGTAGGACGTCATCTGGGTGAGCTCGTCATCGGTCAGTGCGATCTTTGCGTACTCGGCGATGCCGCGCACGTCTTTCTCGCTGAGTGCCATAGGCGCTCCCTTCCGCATAACAGATAAACCGCTCTAGTATACAAGGCAACGCCG